>JACPTH010000204.1 GCA_016192885.1 bacterium
AATCAAAAATTCCCCCGAGTTATTGAGAAGATACAAAATTAGGATATAATGTTTCCATGAGAGAGTTCGACCAGGTCTCAAACCTATTTAAAGAGCTTGAAAAACTATTCGAAGGCGAGGGGGAATATCTTTCACACCAGACAGCTCTTTTTTTTCTTGGACAAATTCAGGATGTTCCGAAAACCCTAACCGCCGTTTCACCACGACGAAGAAGAATCCGTGAAATAGGTGAACACACGCTTGTTTTTGTTTTTCACCCAAAGCAAAAGGTAAAACAGACCCAATCGGTTTCCATTGGAGAGACATCCCTTCCGGTTTCCAACCTTGAGAAAACATTGCTGGATTTACTGACGGATATTCAGTATTCTCCCCCTATTGAAACTTTGGCTAACTTTTTTTCTTCCTTTCCCTACAATCCGATAGCATTATTGGATTTAGCAAAAACAACATCAGATACGGTTTTGAAGAGAGCTTCCTTTTTTCTAGCTTGGTCGGGAAGGGTTTCATATCAGAACCTTTTTATTTCCCATTTGACCCGTACGCCGATTCAACTTGACCCCAGAATGAAAAACTTTGATTCCATTTGGGATAACCGGTTTCACACCCGATACCCTTCAAAAATTTTATCCGTTTCAGTCATTTCCGGGCCCCAAAATTTGGGTTTTGAAACCGCTTCTTGGAAGGAATTACGAGCTCATCCTCAGATTTTGAAAACCATGGGGGAAAACTCTTTTCTATTCATTAGGGATGAGCCTTCATCATTGCAGAAAAAACTTTTGGAAGGAGTTTTCAAACTCCTGTTAGAGAATACGGGAGATGCTGAAATTGAAACCTTTTTGCTTGGTTATCCAAAAAACGGTTTTGAGGAAGGAAAAAGTCCAAAGCATTATCCGTTTTTATTTTACCAATGGTTAGATTGCCAACAATCTTTTCCGAACTCACACTTTGATTTAATTTCCAGTTGGGTTCGCTCCAATGTTTACTCAAATGATCTGGGAAAACTTGAAACCGCGTTGTTTTGGGGAAACAAATTGAGGCTTTACCAGCTTATCATTGAAAGCTTAAGCAAAAATGGAAACAGAATATTCAGCTCGGGGAAAATAAGGGTTTTGAGCTCCATTTCAGTGGCATTAACCAAATCGCACCATCCCTTACCCTTTACGATTTACGTTCTTGCAGCACGCTGCCTCGCAAATGAAAACCGCCCCAAAGATGGGTTAAAAATTCTTGCAGGTGCAAAAAAGTTTTTTGAAGAACAGGACCATTCTGAAATTGAATGTGGAGAAATCTCATATGCCACCGGAAACATTCTTAGAGGTATCAATCGCCTTGATGCCTCCGTAGCAGAATTGTACCTGGCAAGAGAGTATTTCGAACAAGCCGGCGATCAACGCCGGATTGCTATGGTAGATAGCGGTCTTGGAAACCTATTTTTTGCATGCGGGCGGAATCGGGAGGCCAGGGCAAAGTATCTTTCAGCTTTATCAGTAATGCGCTCCGTCGGGGAAAGGTCCGCGCAAGCTACCCTACTTGGAAGTCTTGGGCTGGTCGAATATGAATGCGGACGATTGAGGCGCGCTGAACAGCTTTTTGGAAGGTCGCAAAGACTTCATGAAGTTCTCGGAAATTCCTGGAATCAATCCAGAATTGCAATGTCTCAGGCAAAATCCTTTCTAACCATGGGTTTTTTCGCGAAGGCAAAAAAATTGTTTCAGGAATGCTACAAAATAAAAACAGAGCAAAATCACCTTGGGGGAATGTACGAATCAGCGTCTTTCATGGCATGGATTTCAGTTGTTCTAGGTTCTTCCGCTGCGGCAAAGGCTTGGTGGGATACGATACCCGACGGTGAAGTTAAAGATGATTTTGAGGAACCAAGGGTTTTGCTTGTTTTTAGATATTTAAAAGCAATGACGGAACTATTCCTTGGAAACTTTTTCCTTGCCCAATCTTGGTACCAGAAATTGTACTCGGCGGTTAACGCACAAGATTCCACCAATGTGGCGAAGGGAAACGTGTTGCATGGAATGGGAGTCTGTCAAGCATTTCAGGGGAACTCATCCGCTCCCCAGGTTCTCCGAAAAGCGATTGAT
>JACPTH010000416.1:0-5386 GCA_016192885.1 bacterium
AATTGTTCTTGTCATTCCTCATGAAAGCATACCTACCAGAAAAGTACAATCCATAAATGAAAAAGAATTGCACGAAATACTACGTAAATAAAACGAAATACTTTCAAACTCAGGATCCCTACTCAAATGGATAATTACTGATATTGACACGCAACTCGAGCAAAATGGACGCCTAACATTTTCCGGAAAGGTCATGAATGGATGTAAGTTGCATGATTTGTTCAAACTCGAAGAGATAAATGAAGAAAAATCATCCGGAATAGAATTCTCTCTATCACCGGGAGAAATGAAAATTTTCCTGGTATGCCCTCCGACTGAGTTCGTCACCATAAAAGAGCGGATACTTAACAAAAAATTAAGGGAAAGTATTTTCAATTTGAAACTAAGAATGAAACCTTTTCTTTTGAACGGAAATGCATATTTCTTCGAAAAAGAACTTACGCGAATTGGAGACTTGCTGAAGGACGATTTAACGTCGGATCGCTTAGAAGAGTGTTTCGAAAAATTCTCCGACGTGCAAAAGAGTTTCGAAAGGGCGATGATAGAGAATAAAGAGTTTAAATCTTTTTCAGAAAGATTCAAAGAAGTTGATGATAAGCTAACTCGAATTGATGAATACATAAAAGCTCATAAGTACCTGAAAGAAAAAATATCTGAAAAAGAATCCCGCAGATTAGGTTTAAAACGAAATAGCGATTGGGAAACTTCACCTGAGGTGGAAACGATAGACGCTAAATTCTCCGGGCTTGCAAAAAGATATCTTCAGATAAAGACCGCCTTCCTTAGAGCCGAATGGAAAAATTTCGAGAAAGAGCTTGACGCTCTTAATAATGATGCATCCGATGCCGTTAAACAAATCGAATCGCGCTAACCGATCGCACCATCGACGCGTTAGATAAGCGGATACTGCACCCATAAAACGACGGTAAATCGAATATTTTTTTATCAAATCACCGGCAAATAGTGAATAAATGCATGCCTAAGGATTATGCCTAATTAGGGACGAAAAGCGTCAACCAAATGTACAAGTTCCGTGTTTTCGTGAGCTTGTGAGAGTATTGCAATTACGTCAAATCGACATGGTAAGGAATCGGGTATTCCATTGAATGCAATGTATTCCTTCGCCATTCGAATGACTTGATTTTGCTTGCGAAGGGTTATCGTCTCCAAGGGATGACCATGGATTGACTTTGTTTTGGCTCTAACTTCTACGAATACAAGGAACTCCTTATCTTTGGCGATGATGTCTATCTCTCCCCATCTGCTTCGGTAGTTTCTTTTGATTATTTTGAAACCTTTAGCCTGAAGAAAATTGAACGCCATTTCTTCACCCCATTTCCCGAATTTCCGGCGGTCATCGTTCATTTGCCAGGCTTCCATCCAATCTATAAATGTGGGCTAATACCTCCGCCATTACTTCCCAAAGCTCAGGAGGAATCTCTAATCCGACCGGAATTTTTGCCAGTGCCCTAGCAAGCTGTTCTTCCTTCTCAATTGGAACATTATGCTTTTTGGCTTCCTCTATGATTTTTTTCGCAAGAAGTCCTCGACCGGAGGCGACCACCCGAGGCGCCTCGCCTTTTTCCCCAAAGAGGTATCGAATCGCGACCGCAATTTCTTCTAATTCAAGAGGCGAAACCTGCAAATCGGGGTTCATACGTGCACATCCAATGCTCGGGAAGGCTGCGAAACCGTTTTATTTTCCGGGGGGGAAAGAAAAAAACCTCGATGGCTTTTTTCCCCAACCGTTATTTTGACATTTCCCCAACCAAGGGACTGAAACCGTTCTGAAAGAGCGGGTCCTATTGAAGCAATGGACCCATGAATTAACTGATTCTCAGAACCAAAATGAATCCAAAGATTTCTTTGAATTTTGTGAATTCCGATTTCCAATTCCCCTATGCGAGGCGGGTGAATGAGAAGCCTCAGGCTAAAACCGGAATCTGCTCGGGTTTTGGATGGGAAAAATGCTTCTCCCTCCAATGTGTCGGGAAATTTTTGTTGACTCCAAAACATCGGCCATTGGAAATACAGGCGACCTTCTTCATTGGCGGTCGGAGGAACGGATAAAATCTCCTGAAAGAGGAAATTATCGGATAGTTCGTTAATGGAATAATTTGGGGGAAGTTGAATTTTTTCTATTGATTGACTTGTGAAAATGGACAAAAGTTTTTCAGTTAATTTTCCATGAACCCACTCGGCCCGCAATTTTTGAAGGTCATTTTGAGGAATTTTCGCAAGAATCTGCCCTAAATGCATTTTTCCTTCGACATATTTTTTGAGAGCGGAAAAAACCTCTTTGGGAAGCCTGCGACACAACAAAATTTTAAAAGCCTCGGCTTCCGAGGCTTTTAAATTAGGTTTTAAGTCCCGATATAGCAGAAAAACCTTTTCAAATCGCTCTTTTGATAAACTGAAACCCAAACGTCTTAGAAGTTCAAAAAAATTCTTTTTTTGATCATCTATCGGAAGATCAAATAAAGCTAACCACGTATCAGCGGAAATGCCTTGCATTTGTTCGGATTCCCCATCCTGAAGCAAAGACAACATTGCAAGATTACCTTCAAATTTATCTATTCTTCCGAGAAAAACCTGGCCTTCGACCAGGTTGGGAGCATTTTCCGCTAGGGTCGGAACGCCGTTTATTACCACCATGGCCTTTCCTTCGACCACGCCCACGACATTTCCCCGCACTATTGAGTTACGGGGTAGTTCTAGGTTGGAGGAATGAAAAGAAACTTTCATATGGTCAGCTTGGTTGCTCCCCAAACAAAGAAGGTTGAAGAATATTTTGAATAGGTTTAAAGGATTTCCGGTGTATATCGCAGGGGCCATAGCGTTTCAGCGCTATACGGTGTTTCCTTGTTCCATAACCTTTATGGCAGGAAAACCCATACCCGGGAAACCGCAAATCCATTTCTTCCATTACTCGATCTCTGGATTCTTTGGCTAGAATTGACGCAGCGGCGATAGATGCGCTTTTTTGCTCTCCTTGTACGTGCGACGAAAAAGGCGCTGAAAGCGCGGGAATCCGAATGTAATCAAGAAGCAGGTAATCGGGTTTGGGAAACAAAGATTCAAACGCCCTAATAAAAGCTAATCTTGTGGCTTCAAGGATATTAATTTGATCGATTTCTTTCTCCGAGGAAAAGCCGATTCCGAAAGATACGGCAACCGATATTATCTGGTCGAAAAGCTTTTGCCTTATGGATCTTTTTACTTTCTTTGAATCATCTAAACCTTGAAGAGAAAATGACTCCGGAAGGATAACAAACGACGCGCAAACAGGGCCCGCCCAACTTCCTCTTCCGGCTTCATCCCCGCCCGCAACATTCTGAAAGCCCTTCGCCCGGGCCTCTATTTCCAAATTTATCGGCGGATACATTGCAGGGAAATGATACCCTTTTCAGGTTCCCGATTCAATATTAAAAAAGATCTTCTTTGGATTCTAGAACTTTATTAAACTCGGCGGAGATATCTTTCCACGGAATTTCCCTTTTTTTTAGGAAAAAAAATCTTTCCAGATCTTTGAAAAATTGGGAAAAGGAAAGTCCAAGCGTTTGAGAAACAAGAAAATTGTTCGCGCAAAAAATAGGAAGCGTAAGGTTGTTCCATTCTTCGTTTTGAAGATAATGGTGGTCTCCAATTACAGCCCCTAAATATTCAGGAAAATTCCATTTTTTGCAGAGAACCACTCCAACGGATTGGTGTTCGGTTCCGAAAACAAGAAGTTCCGCCAGATAGCATTCCTGATTTTTCTCCTTCATTATTTTCCTAACCTTCTCATAGTGATCCGGGAAGAAAAAAGCTAAAGCTTGGCTGCCGATATCGTGAAGGAGCCCGCCCATTCTGACTTTCTCATATTCTTCCGGAGGGCTTCCGGCGGATCGACTAATGAATTCGGCAAGGGTCGCGCACTTTTGACCGTGCTGAATCACTTCACTTTGAGCTTGAAAAATATTCCCGACGCTATGGTAAAAATTGTAGATAAAGATCTGCCGAAGCGCGGAAATCCCCATGGTTACAAACGCCTGTTTGAGCGTTTCAACCTTGCTTTCCCTCCTAAAAAAGGCCGAATTTGCCATTCGGAAAATCTGGCTTACTAGGCCGGGATGTTTTTCCACCATTTTTTCGAGATTGTCAAATGAAGCCTCCGGTCTTGAAATGTACGAAACTAAGCTGTACGCATCGGAGCGAAGAATCGGAACATCGGTCATTTTCTTTAACATTAACTTGATAGTTTCATCTCCAATGTATGCAAGCACGGCGCTTTTTACAGTAGGAAACGTCGAAACTTCAATCTCTTCACATAGCTTAACCATTTCGGGGCTGGAGGAAATTACTTTGAATTTTGACTTGGAGGATAAATTGAAAAGGCGCTTAAAAAAACTTGGAGGGCACCCTTTTAAACCAAGAATATTTACCAATATTTGATCGTGCTTTCTGGAGAGCTGGGAAAGCGCTTTAAACATATCGTCATTGCAATCGTTTTCGGCGTTACCCTCAATTACCAGGTGAGGTATCCCGCCTGGAAGAGTCTCAATATTATACCCCAAACCCTTTTTGGGCCCTTCGAATAAATTAGGAGCCTTGGGCACAATGATTCTCCTGTTAGAAATTTTCTAACTTGCTTTGGGACCGCATGTAATCAGCTATAAAAGGGAGGGCTTAATGCCAATTCTACGATCGACATCAAATTTGGAACCCGCTAACAAAATTCGAAAGGTTGTTCAAAGAAAAAAATGAATGCCAAAAACTCCCTTTGCTTAATTATACCCAAGTGAATAGATAATTGGCGAAAAACCAATGGAAAAAAGTAATATCGGTCCGCTATACATACCAGTGAACCGAATCTCCCCATTCTTTCTTTCCGGAGGAAATTCGCGCTTCCAAATCTGATGCGTGGATTTCTAATTTGTGTCCATCGGGGTCAATGAAATAATGGGATTCCCCTTCTGACTTATTTTTTTGCCATTCCTTTGCTCCGGACTGATTTATGCGTTCTTTCATTTCCATGAAGTTTGTTAAGGAAACTGAAAAGGCGATATGAGTATATTCAGGTAATGGAGCGGAACGGGCGGTCCGATCTTTTGTAAGCGCAATCCAAGTATCTCCGGCCAAGAAGTAAGCGCTTGAGGCGCTTTTTTGTATGGGTTTTAAACCCAAAACATCTTGGTAAAACTTGAACGATTCCTCTATATTCCGAACTGCGAGAGTAATATGGTTTATTCCTGAAATCAATTTAATTTTCCTCCGAATTTTTGAAAAGAACTTGCAAAACTATTTTACCGAAGCTTCAACCTCGTCATACCAATTACATCAAATTCATGCGCATCTCACCCGTAGGGGCGAAATGCTTTCTGATTCTTACCCACAGTAAGCTTGA
>JACPTH010000416.1:5421-6250 GCA_016192885.1 bacterium
GTGGAACAGGCATCCCTGCCTGTTCCAAGACAGCCAGGGATGGCCGTCCCACCCTAGTTTTACCTCTTATTTTCTTAAGGGCATCGGGCTGTGGGTAAGAATCAGTATGCAATACGCCGCTTCAAAAAAAATGCAAACGAACAAAATGGGAATGGTATCATACCCGTGAAAACCGGTATCCAGTTTAGTATGTTACACTATACCCTGATTTGAATTAAAAATTTTTATTAGGTTACGGAGGAAACTCGCTCCAAATGGGTTGTTTGGGTCGTTTTTTTTGGTGCATGGTCTACTTTGGAATTGCAATCACTTGCTTTTTCATTTGGTTTCTGCTTTCCAGTTTAACATCAGATGCCCAAAAGTCCGCATCCGTTTCTCTTTTAACTCCGGAAAAAAAATTAGAAACTGTTCTTCGAGAGGACGGGCCCGCATGGGTTAAGGGGCGTATCGAATCGCTGTCATCCGGTTCCGTGCTGTATTGTGACGGCCATCCATGTATTTGGTACAGGTTTGAACGTCAAGAAAAACGAGAAGAGGATATTAGAAAAGGCGGGACCTGGATCAAGCGGAAAACCTGGAAGCGTGTTTTAAGCGATGAAAAGGGTGTTCCGGCAGTTTTTGTTGCGGGTTCAGAAAGCTTTCCGATTAAGGATTGGTTGGGAATAGAAATTTCCGAGGATCTTTTGAGCGGTTCAAATATTATCTCCTCCCAAGCTGAAAAGGCTCCTCATGAAAATTCAGCTGAAAGTCCGGAAGTTTTAAACGCATCAGATTCGGATGAATCTAAAAATTCCCAAACAATTGGGAAGTGGCTTCCCGCCGGAATGGA
>JACPTH010000417.1 GCA_016192885.1 bacterium
CGTTCATCCACAAATCAGGCTTTCCTCCTCAAATCAAAAATCAAACTTCAAAAATCAAAAATTGCCCCTATTAATTGAGGTGTTACCATTTTACTGCTTATCAGATTTATACTAAATGGCATTTCTTCTATCTCCTATCTCCTGATTATCTGATTACCGAATGCCCGCCAAATTTGTTCCGTAAAGAGGCTAGAAAACGGTTGGAAAAGGCGTTTTCATTCTTGGAGGAAAACCTGGAAAAAAGTGAGGAAGCAAAAACGGGCGTCGGAATTTTTTTCTCAAGGGCCGCTTCAATGGCCCACCTACACTCTCCGGACTCTTCGACTTTTCCTTGGAGGTTTTCCAATTTTGGATTCTCAAAAAAAACGGTCTCGGAAAGTTCACAAAGCCATGAGCGAATGACGCTTCCCTGGTTCCATAATCTTGCTATTTTTCCAAGATCAAGATTAAAGCCGCTATGCTCCATCAACTCAAATCCCTCAGCAAAACTCTGCATCATTCCATATTCAATTGCATTGTGAACCATTTTGACAAAATGCCCGGAACCTGATTCGCCAAGGTATTTCCAACCATCGGGTGGAGCAAGAGTGGTTAAAATAGGCGAAATAACATCCACAAAATGTTTAACTCCGCCTACCATCATGCAGTAACCATTTTCTAATCCCCAAACTCCGCCGCTAGTACCTACGTCCACAAAACCTATTTCTTTCTCCGACATCTCATTAGCACGCCGGATCGAATCAAGGTAATGTGAATTCCCGCCATCAATCAAAATATCACCGGAGCTTAAGAAATTCGAAACGGAATTAATCACTGTTTCAGTCACTTCTCCTGATGGAACCATTATCCAAACTACTCTTGGGCTTTTTAATTTCCTAGAAAACTCGGAAAACTCATCCACCCATGAAGCGCCAATCTTTTCAATTTCAGATTTTTTTGAACCTGACCGATCAGCGCCAAAAACAACATGCCCGCCAATGCAAAGGCGTTTAACCATGTTATAACCCATTTTTCCTAACCCTATAAATCCGATTTCCATTTTTGGTATCCTTGGAAAAAACTCATCAAAGAGAGATTTCCTTCTAAGAATTCATAAAACTTCTGGAATTGTTTGAGTTGAACACGCTCTGCGATCCATAACTTTCAAAATTGGCTTGGACACTCTAACCTCCCTGTATTTTGTAACGGTTCCAAAAGGAACGCATTCGACTTTGCTTTTTATTCCAAATGTGCTTCCAAGAGAAGCTTCAATGCTTTCAATACTGTCGTGAGATCCATATTCTTCAAGCGTCGCTTTCATTCCATCATCCTCAATGAGAATCCGATAATCCCCAAACAAACCATGCTTGAAAAGAGCTTCTTCAAAATGCCTGACTCCGAAAATCCGATCTCCTATGGAAACATTTAGCTCATAGCGGCCGTGGGGCATAACGCTCTTTTTAAACCCAAAAGGGCAATGACTTGGGAAAATAGTAACGAAATCATCAAGAAGATAACGCACAAGAGGGGAGCTCTTCTTTGCCAGATTGGTAAACGCAAATCTTCCTTCGCCAAATTGCCCAATTAGTTTTAAATCTTTATCAAAAAGTTCGGTGAAATAAATCGGCAAAATGTGCTTCTCACCGCAAGGGCAGGGCACGGAAAAAAATCCTTCTACGCACGCGTAATTATCCACATGGAAAACATTGAAGCTTTGTTGAATGACTCTACTTCTGGATGAACTGCATAACTCGGCCGTAGAAACAAAAGCCTTTAAATATTCAAGAACGCGAGAAACTTCCTGAGGATAATCTTCTCTTAGAATCCGCATCCAACAAAGAAAATCTATCGGCGTACCCGTAATGATTGATGGACGGAGCTTAACGATTGTACGAACCATTCTTTCCGGTGTTGCTATGGTGGAACGGCTCCCAATGTTGGCCACAACCCCGCCGTGATGAGCAAGAAAATCTCCGAAACTCATTCCGGCGATTGTAAACCCGAAAGTCAAGCCATTTACCACGGCTCGATTTTCAGAGAGAACCATTTCTAGGCCGCCAATATACGGAGTAATTTTTGAAAAAATTCGAGACGCGTGAAATTCATTTTCCGAGTAAAAGGATGGGGTTGGAAAACCCGTCGACCCAGTCGTTTCAGCATAATACATCACTTTTCCAACCATCTCGTCTGAAAGAACCGAATATGGGTCGCATGACCCAAGATCCCGTTTTTGAACTACAGGCAAACTTTCGAAAGATAAAGGAGGCATTTTGTAAAGTTGTTTGTAAAATGAAGTCTGTTCATAGGCATAACGCGCCATATCCAAGGGGTTTTTCGCCGATAACGACATGCCAAGAAGGAAAAGATTAGATCGAAGTTTATTGTACACGCTCCCGTAACCGAGACTCAAAGGATCGGTCAAATGCTTTTCTCCTCTCAAAGTTTTGATGGGAAAACCCCATCGGAATTCCCTTGCCCCTGATTTACAAGAACTTACGCATCTTCCGCAAACCATGCATCCCGATCGATCTAAAAAACCTGAAAATGCCTGAGAAACGCCCATGGGGCAAACTTTTTCGCAGGTTCCGCACCTTTTACAAAGTGAGGATTTATGCTGAATCCCAACGAAAGAAACAGGGTAAAAAAGCCCCCAGAAACCTCCAAGCGGGCAAAAGACCCTACAAAACAACCTCCCCGAAAGTAAAATCATAGCAATCAAAAACAGCAAAGTCAAGCAAAGGTGAAACCAAACAAAGAAACCGGGCCCGAAAAAATCTCCTATCCATTGGGAAACCGGAAACACGGAAATAGCCCCGGTCGTCAAGTAATATGGCGCAAGACCAAGAATTTTTCCCGAAAGGCAAATTGTACTGCAAAAAAAATTTCTATCGAAAATTCCAAACCAAAGATATAAAACCGGAGAAATAACTACCGCTGCCATGGTCCAATACCGTAAATACGACAAATTCGAGGGAAGCTTATAACGATGCGTGCTCCATCGGTCTAAAATATCGCTTATAAAGCCGAAAGGGCACAACCATCCGCAAATGCTTTTTCCTAACGCTAAACCAAAAAGCAACATGGAACCGAAAAAATAGAATGGCCAAATGCCCTGGATTAGAAGGTTTTGGATAAACCCTATGGGGCATGCTCCGGTCGCCATCTCGCAAGCTTGGCAATTGAGAAACGGAAATGTACCGAGGCATGAGCGCTTTACTGGTGCCATCCCCGAGACTCGAATAACCCCTAACCTTGCAATCACAAAGAAAATCCATTGGGAAAAAACTCGCTTGCTGCCATATTGAAAGAGTTCCCAGTTTCTGAAAACTCCCCAAAACAGCATTATCGGAAACAACCCGCCTACCAAAATAATGAAAGGGGTCCAATGGATATGGTCAAACTCGTATTCTTTTTTGCTTGCGCTGTCCGAAATTCCTGGAATAAGGCGGTTGACAAATGAAGTTATTCCCTGAATATCGAAATTTCCATAAGTCATTTGGGGGCCAACCAAATCCGGTTGGGACAAAAGACTTCCGATAATAATTGAGGCAAGGGAAACAATGATTATCACCCAAAAAACCAATGGGGTTAATCCGGTATTATCTTCATTCCAAAATTTACTCTTCACGCCAACCCCGAATTGAAATTTGAATTTTTCCGATACTTTGATTTTTGGGGTCAAAAAACGCTCGAACAATTAAACGTCTAAAAACAATGGGAGAATGGGAGGGAAGTTCAAGTCCTTCAATAACCTCCTGGCCGAAAACGAAAAAACCTGTTTTCTTTTCGATCCAAAGCGGTTTCATAGGTATTTTCCTTATCCAATTAAAAGGAAGGGAAAAACCCGCCATTTTCGACTTTGCCCGACGAGAAATGTCTTTTACCTTCTTAGGGGTAATTATCGAAGAAACCGAATCGGAAATTCTTTCCCATGCGTTTTGGAACCGAAATGAAATATCTGAAATTTGTCGGGTTTTTCCGCTAGGTTCTTCTTCCATGGGGGCCATTTCAGGTATGAAGACAAGTTCAAATTCCTGCGCCGATATCACCGAAGGGTTTTCTTTCAAATCCAGTCCAAGAATGACGGAGCAAAAAAAAATCGGCAGCCCCAAGCTCCCGATAATTCCAAACAATCTCCAACGATAACTTCTCAATTTAATTTTACAGGGAAAACTTTGGAAATCCCCTAAGAAAGTCATCCGAAGACATCATTCCTTTTCCAGGGCGCTGCAGTGAGCGAAGGACCAAACTTGTTCGATTTCCGCAGGCAATTTGAATTCCGGATTTTGGATCCCTACTTAAAAGGGTCCCCGGAGAAGAATCCGTCGGCGAGCCCTCTTCGGCGGCACCGATTTTAATTCGTTCCCCCTTCGCTTCAAACCATGCTCCAGGGGATGATGCCAGCGCTCTAACAAGCTTGGAAAGCGTCGAGGCAGGGTTTTCCCAATTTATTTGGCCCATTGAAGGAGTTATCTTTGAGGTATAAGTGGCGTCAGAATGAATCTGAGGTTTCGGGATTATCGACCCCTGAAAAAAAGCCCTTACAGTCTGAATGAGGAATTGGGGCGCCTCATTCGAAAGGCGGTCATGAAGTGAAACAAATGTATCATTTGGTCCTATGGTAACTGTTTTCTGAGCGAGGATGTCTCCTTCATCCATTCGAGAGTTCATCTTGATGGCCGTCAAACCCGAGACCGAATCTCCATTTAAGATCGAAAAATGAATCGGAGAGGGCCCTCGATATCTTGGAAGAAGAGAGGCATGGATGTTTACCGCGGCGATTTTAGGAATATCTAAAACAACTTGGGGAAGAATTAGGCCATAGGCGATAACTATTAAAAAATCAGGGGAAAATGCTTTAAGCTCTTCGCATTCTTCCGGAGATTTCGAAAAAGAAGTTACTGTTTTTACAGGCAAACCAAGTTTAATTGCCAGAGATTTAACCGGAGTCACGGAACGCTGATGCCCCCTACCTTTTGGCCGATCAGGCATTGAATAAACAACCGCTACTTCAAAACTTTTATCGGAAGCCAAGGCCGAAAGAGAGGGCGCGGAAAAATCCGGACAACCCATAAACGCAATTCGAAGCGGAATCAGGAAGATGACTCCTCTTCAATAGACTCTCCGGCCTCGATTTTAGTCAAAATTTTCTTAAGCTGAAGTCTTCGCGCTTTGGAAATTCTATCGATAAAGAGAATACCCTGCAAATGATCCAATTCATGTTGAACCGCCCTTGCGAGAAGGCCGTTAACTTCGAATTCAAAAGGTTTTCCTTCAATGGTTTTTGCCTTCACAATCAAATTCGTGGCTCTTTGAACCGGTTCCCTAACTCCGGGAATCGAGAGACACCCTTCCTCGGAAATCTCTCTCCCCCAGGATTTTTGAATTGAAGGATTAACAAGTACAAGAGATTTTTGGTCGAGCTCTATAACTGCAAGTTGTAAATTGACCCCTATTTGGGGAGCCAAACCAACTCCGTTGGCCGAATGCATTGTCTCAATCATGTCGTGCACAAGATTTTTTAAAGAAGGGTCGATTGTTTCAACGGGTTTAGATTCTTCGCGAAGACATTTTTCGCCTAAATGTTTAATTTGCTTAATCATACGATCTTCCTTTTTGATATCCCGGATCTCATTCTCAATTTCACAATTTTGAATCATATTATACCACCGAATCCATGGAAATTCCGCAAAGTCGCAAGCCCATCAGGGAAGGCGTGAAAAAAGTCATCTTTCGGGAAGTCAAGTTCGAAAACTCGAACGGGTATAGTAGAAGTTAACAGCTCGAGTAACCATTTAGTTAAAGGTGGCACGCGCCTGTTGCACGCGCCCCCTTTCGACACGCGAAATAAATTCGCGTATCTCAATCCCCGCGGTCGGTCGCTCTCGCGACTTCCGAATAATCCGCAACTCATTAATCCTTGCAATGTCT
>JACPTH010000205.1:0-1761 GCA_016192885.1 bacterium
AGACCTGGAACCCAGAAATCAGGCCTGCTTTCCGAAGGGAAAAACCTTCTGAACATTCCCGATATTTTTGGCGGGAAATTTGAAACAGTTGAAACCGCCCTCGGGTTTACCAATCTTTCTTCCTCGCCACGCGAACTTAATCCCGATTTGGAATTCTCCCTTTTGAGTAATGAGGCTGTAGTTACTATTCGACCTGAAGAAAAGACAAATCGGTTGATGCTTCTTCAGACCTTAGCCAGCGGAGTGCAAATTTTACCACCCGGCTCCCAAAACTACTCGAACCTGCGATGTTCCCCAGACGGCGAATATTTGACTTTCGAGCAAGGGGAAGAGGTTTTCGTGATGAAAGTCCCAAATGGAAAACCCGAAGCAATCTTTCCCGCGAAATCGAAGATCTTATTGGACCTGGCTTGGGCGCCAAGCGGATCAATTCTTGCCGGAATTGTTCTTGACCGCCAAACAAACAATCGGGAAATTTTTTTGTTTGACGCCAAAAACAGCCGCCATTTCAACCAAATTGAAGAAAGCCTTTCGGAAATAGGAGATTATCAATACCCATTTCCCTATTGGGCTCCGGATGGAAAAAAACTCCTGTTTTCCTCGGGAAATGAAATAAATTACATTGATCTTTCCCAAGGAAAGGTTTTTCAGGGAGTTGTTAGAAAAAACTTTGATGACAAAAATTCCGAGACTTCAACCATTTCTGAAATTGTTTGGGCGCCGGATTCCCAATCATTTGCATGGGTTGAAGCGAGAGGGCAAGCTAGAGATAAGCTTGATTTTGATTCCAATGATTTCAAAGGCTACTCCCTTTATCGAGTTTGTTTAGATTCGGTTGGAAGATTGGTGGAAGACACAAAACAAAGATATGTTTCAAGCCAAACCATAAGACTGCTCGGATTTTGGACGAATGATCGAATGCTTTTTCTGGAGGGGCGACTGAAATCGCAGAAAATCTCAAGCAACCTCTGGGATTTGAGCGAGATTTTTCATGCTAAAATCGCCGGGCCTGCGGGAAATAACGTAACTCCCGTTAAACTTCCGATTTTGAATAGCTCGGACTCTTTGGTGATCTCCTCAGAGCCCATAATCCTTCCTTTAGAATATTGTTTCGCGTTTAAAAATTTAGAGAATAAATTTAAAAACGTCTATAATGCAGGGCATGGAAACATGAATCAGTTGTTTTGCGATCAATTAATTACAACTTGGTTCGTAGGTTTGAAGACTCCCACAGGGTTACAAAGCCGATGGGAAACGTTTAATCTTATGCCTTCGCCTTATCCATTTCCTGAACGGAACATAACCTATTTTCTTGATCTTTCAAAATCAGTCTTAAAACCGGTAGTAGAGCTTTTAGAAGCCTATTCACTATATAGGTTTGAAATAAGCGGAGACTTAAAAAAGATTTTTTTCCTTTCGAATTCCCGTGGACCATTGACGCTATGGACTGGAGCCCTTGATAAAATTTGCGAGATGAATCTTTCAAACTTCCGAGAAATGGAAGAAGAGAAGAAAAGCGAGGAAGATGAACAACCCGGTTCTTTTTTAGAGCAAGGCGAAACCGAAACCGAAAAAACCTGGGATACTTCCCGTGAAAAGCAAATTCCTGATAAAACCCGGGCTGGAGATTCACCCTTTCTGCAAAAACTACCTCCACTCGGGGGAGAATCCGGCGAACAGGAAAAATCACTTCCTCAAGAAAACAAAGGCTTCTTAAAGACTCTTCCACCAATAGGTCAGTGATTTTTTGCCGGCTTAACT
>JACPTH010000205.1:1776-2732 GCA_016192885.1 bacterium
AAAAACCCCTATTGCCTGAACCTAACCCCTTTTTCCCCCCAAGTTGTGTTTGAGCCTTTCCATTTGGTGAAACAGCCAAAAGAGCTTGTATTTTTCCCGCGACCGCCATGTATACCTCGGGAGAAAAAGTATGAATGTCGTGAAAGGCTAGACGACCAAATGAATCAATGGCAATGATATTTGGAACGTCATAGTCAATTTGAAGGGCATTTCCGATGGTCCTATGCCAATCCAGTAACAAGGGTATTGGAGGTAAAAAGGACCGCCATTGTCGAACAATCGTTTGCCTGCTCGTAAACGTAGGATATCGGGAAAGATTAACGACCCAAAGCAAATGAACGTAACCTGGCATTCCAAAATCACGCTTTAGAGCTTCAGCCCATTGAAGGATTTCGTATCGCTTGTACCTATGCCCGGTCAAAATAATTACGGGCCTTCCCCTGAGGTAGGAACTTACCCAGCGTTGATTGAAAATATCTTCCAGATCGAAAAAAACAAAAGGCATACCTGGAATCAGCTTGTATGATGGATCTATGTGCGCAAAAGCCGGAGTTTTGGCGCCAAGATTACATAAAAAAAGAAGAATCAAAAAAACAAATCGAAATGACAAACGACCCATAAAATACCTCCATGAAAATGAGATAATGAATTATACCAATTCCATTTAAACCCAGGATTTGCCTGAAAGAAGATTCGTCAAATCAGACGGCAATTGTGAAGATTGGGCGAAAACTCTTGCATTGAGCCCTGTCGAAAGGAAAATCGAGAAAACGAGAAAAGCAACTACGCTCAAGACCAACCATCTGATTTTCACAAAAGTTTCCTTCCAAATTGAAAGAACGTCTTTTAATCTTGGCTGAAAGCAGAATAAGTCGAATAAGGAACGGAAGTCAATTGAAGAAATCCCTCTTAAGGGTTGCTTTTTCAAGCGTTTGCTAGGCCGCTCAAACCTCATA
>JACPTH010000418.1 GCA_016192885.1 bacterium
AGAAGAAGAAGAAGAAGAAGGAATCGCCTGGGAAGTTTCTGAAAAAGTTTTAGGACTAACCAAAATTTCTTCCGTAGGAGTCATTGAAACCAATGAAGATACGCTTTCCACGTTAACGATTATTTGTTGGGAACATATTGGTGGAATTTCCATCGAAGCGGAGGGTGGAGAATCAACGCACGGCAAGTTATCGTCGGAATTTTTTGATTCATCTTTCGGTTGCTCCCGCCAGTGTCTTGGAGAAAGATTTGCTTCGTTAGTTAAAATTCGCTCGCCGCCGGCGGAAGAAACCTGAGAGACTTGGTCAGGTAACGCTGAAGGAGAAGACTCCTTTTTTTTGAAAAATGGAAGAAGGTGGATTTCAGCTTCTTCCTCCGAAGGTTCGCCGGGCTTGAAAAATGATAGCGCAAAAGCACCGATTCCGGTCGCAAAAACACCCGTATTCTTTGCGGCTCCAAGAAAAAGGGCCAGGAAAGTTAAAAAAGATTCCCATAGAAATGATCCAAACTTCGCGAGAAATTGCGCTAAATTCAGGCACCCGATCAATAAATCCTTGTACAAAATATCCAATGCGAAAATCAGCGCGGAAAGAGTAAGAAAAATCAAAAGAAGCCGGCTAGGAATTTCACCAAAATTGGAGGATACAAAATTAAAAATCGCGGACCCGAATTTTCCCCCTTCAAATCTTAACAAACCCAATCCAAAAACAAGAGTTCCCGTCGTTCCGATGACTCTTAAAAAAGTATTTGTGAATGGTCTTTCAAGAAATCTCTGAATTCCCATGATTCCGATTAAGAGCGGGAGAATGAAAATCCCTATTCCAAACTGGACGGTAACCCAATTTACTCCGTTCGCAACTTTGGATTTTGACAGGTAATAAAGGAGAGAAAACCAAAATGCGCTGATTCCAACCATGATTAGACCGATAGCTTCGCTTCTCTGCCTATGGCTAATTTTCGATTGAAAACCCCGCTGGGCCTCTATTTTGGGCGGTTTTTCCCTTGCGCTTTTTCTCCTTAGCACCTTGGGTTCGGTCATGAGAATTCGCTTTTCCATTTTGCTTTAGCTCCTGAAAAATGTGAGCGCAACCCATGAACAGCTTGAAACGATTGCAAGATAATACGAGAAATAACGCAAACGCTGTTCTTTCAAGAAAGCCATTAGAAAACGAAGAGCCATAAAGCCTGTAATCATTGCAACAATTCCGCCGACAATCGCCATCTCCAAGTTAATGTCGGCGGGAAGACCCGAAACAAAAATCTTTTTTGCTTCTAAGAGAGTCGCTCCTCCAACGGCGGGAATCATAAGCAAGAAAGAAAATCGCGCGGATTCGACTCCGGATAGACCGCAAAATATTCCAGAGGAAATTGTTGCGCCTGATCTGGAAATCCCTGGAGCTACGGCGATTCCCTGAAAAATTCCGACTATTATTGCTTTAAGGGGGGAAATCGTTTGAATGTCGCAAGTTTCCCCCCTTTTGGCAAATTTATCAGCGATGAAAAGTAGTATGGCGGTTACCATCAAAAACAAACAAACGGTGGGGGGAGACGCGAACATTGCTTCAAAAGTTTTTTTGAAACCAATGCCTATTGCGGCGGTAGGGACGCTTGCCGCTACGACCATGAGAGCAAGACGCCTCCGCGTTGGGTCTTTCCAGCCCGAAATCGTAAAATAAGGGAGAAGGTCTTTTCGAAAAAACCAAATCACGGCAAGAAGAGTTCCAAAATGAAGAATAATATCAAAGACTAGGTTAGTCTCCGGATTTTTCCAATTAAAAAATACCTGAACAAGCGTGAGATGGCCTGAGCTTGATACCGGAAGAAACTCAGTAAGCCCCTGAACGAAGCCAAGAATTATTACCTCCAGCATGAAAATTGCCTCCTGCGGGCAGGATCTTTTACAATCTCTATTTATCGGCAATTTTGGAAATAGTACTAATGCCGGCTTAAAGGGTACGCAATTCTCACCATGCTATCTTTTGCGGCTTTTGAGAAAATATTTGTCAGGATTTGAGCAACTTGCTCGTGTTAATGAGAGAATCGTTTGTTGAAAAAATGTGACATTCGATAATATTTCCCCTCTTTGAAAAAGAGGGG
>JACPTH010000419.1 GCA_016192885.1 bacterium
AGGGATGGATGGCTTTTTTCCGGAGATATTGGGAAAATAGATAGCGACGGATATTTGTTTATTGTCGGAAGAAAGAAAGAGATGATCATTAGCGGAGGCGAAAATATCTATCCCGCGGAAATCGAGAATGCCTTGTTAAACCATCCCCTCATTGCTGAGGCAGCCGTAGTTGGAATTCCTGACGAGAAATGGGGGGAAGTTCCGATCGCCTTTATTGTTTGTACGGGTAAATTTTCCGAATCGGAATTAGTGGCATTTTTAAAAAAAACTATCGGCTCATATAAAACTCCGAAAAAATTCATTCTTAAGACAAACCTTCCAAGAAACCAAGCGGGAAAGGTTTTAAAAAATGAATTAAAAAATGGAAGTTAGGTTTGCGTCTGCCCTGGCTGAATGATTGACATTCATCTTGGGGAGGTCTAAACTTCTCATTAAACCTATTACAGCGAAAAAATACGGGAGATGAACGTACGCATTTTGAATACTTGAGAGTTTCGGTTACGGATAGATGCAATTTGCGGTGCATCTATTGCATGCCTCCGGAAGGGGTAAAAAAACTTCGGCACGACCAGGTTTTAAAATACCAGGAAATGATTCCCATTATAGAAGCCGCGGTTTCCCATGGTGTTTTTAGGGTTAGAATCACCGGCGGGGAACCTTTAGTACGAAAGGGAATTATAGATTTCGTAAAGTCCGTTTCTTCCATCCATGGAATTTCAGATCTATCCATTACAACCAACGGGGTTTTCTTGGCGGAATTCGCCAAACCCCTTGTTAACGCCGGAATTAAAAGAGTCAACATTAGTTTGGATTCACTTCGACCGGAAAAATTCCAGGAGATTACTAGGGGTGGCGATATTAAAAAAGTGTTCCAGGGAATAAATTCCGCAATCGAAGCGGGCATGAACCCCGTAAAAATAAATGTTGTTTTGATCCCCGGAAAGAATGACGATGAAATTGAATCATTTGTTCGAATGGCGTTTGAGAAACCTGTACAAGTTCGATTTATTGAAAGAATGCCATTTTCAAAGGGAGAACAGTTATCCGGTTACGTTTCTCAAGATGAAGTGAGAAAAAGACTGGTGGGGAAATTCAACCTAATTCCAACCGCCAACCCCGATGGGGGGCCGGCTTCGGTATTCTCCCTGAGCGGGGGGGGTGCGGGAATCATAGGTTTTATTAGCCCTCGAAGCCATCCATTTTGCGCTAGTTGTACAAGACTACGATTAACTTCTTGCGGTGATCTGATTTCTTGTCTTGATTCCCGCGAAAAAATAAACATTCGAGGGTTCGGCATATCACTTATTGAGGAAAAGATTCGGGAATTGGCACTGAAAAAAGGTTTGCTTCACAAAAAATGCGGTTTTTTCGAGAATGCCGACCACGTTTCTCTTTCCGATATCGGCGGCTAAAGGAGACCCTAAACGATGCATAGTTATGAAAACTCGTATTCCGTAGGCATTGACCTTGGCGGGACGAAAAGTGCGTGCGGGTTATGCTCGAAAGAAAAAATTGTGAAAAAGAAGGTGATTCCGACAGATGCCTTCAGAGAACCCTCAGCTATTTTAGAATCAATTTTGGAGGTAGCGTTAGACCTAATGGAAGATATAGATAGGTCCGAAATAGCGGGCGTCGGCGTGGGCGCTCCCGGGCAACTTGATCCGGTTACAAACACCGTGGTTTATGCCCCAAACCTAAATTGGAAGAATGTTCCCCTTGGAGATTGGCTATCCAAAAAACTTTTTCTTCCGGTAAAGGTGGTAAATGATGTTCGGTCGGCTACCATGGCTGAGTTTCGGTATGGTGCAGGTAAGGGATTAACCGATTTTGTGAACATTTTTGTTGGAACGGGAATTGGCTCAGGACTTGTTTCGAACGGAAAACTCCTTGAAGGTTTTTCAAACTCAGCCGGTGAGATAGGGCATATCTGCCTTGATCCAAACGGGCCGACTTGCGGTTGCGGAAAAAGGGGATGCCTTGAGGCCTTCTCCTCAGGAAAGGGGCTTGAAAATTTTGTTAAAAACAAGCTTTCCCAAGGTTTCCCAAGTAGTATTTCCGATTTGGTCGCGGGTGATTTCAGCAAAGTTACCGGGAAAGTTATTGGAGCCGCAGCAAAGGAAAAGGACAAACTTGCAATTGAAGCCCTGGAACGTGTCGGAAAATTTTTAGGAATTGCTTTTGCCAACATCCATACTTTTCTGAACCCTCAAACAATTTTAATCGGCGGGGGGCTTATGGCTCTCAGAGAATTCATTTTACCCGCCCTTGATGATTCAATTAGAAAACATATTCTTCCCGTTGCAAATCGCCCCGAACTTTTCAAACCGGCTACGTTTGAAAATGATGCAGTAGTAATTGGAAGCGGTGCGCTTTTTTCATGAGACCTCTTAAACCCCAAATTTTTGAAGAAGATGAAATCAGGTCTCTTTTTGAGTTGTTCCCAAGTAAAAAATGGGAATTTCTAAACTATCTTTTGTTTATCGGGGCAAAATCATCATCGTTAATTCTTTCATACTCAGCCAACCCTGGTTCTCAAAACGTGGCGCATAAATTGGCGCTTTCCTTAAATAAATTTGGTTTCAATGTCTTTCTACCCACATCGCCGGCACCCATTTCGGCCCTTTCTCTTGCCCTTGGTGAAAGAAACTTTTCCCTTGGAATTTATCTTAGTAGAACCCTTGATGGCAAATGGGCCATCCTCCCCCTAGCGCCCCACGGCGGATTAATAAATAACGAGGACCTTCCCGCAATTCCCCCTAATTTTTCCTCCAGCGCAGGGGTTATTGGCGAAATCGATCTTACCACAAAGTACATTCGGAAAATTGCCGGGCTCCTCGACCCGGAACCGGAAAAGGGAGTGAGGCTTTCCGTCCTTGACTCTCCATTTTCTTCCATTGAACAACACTTTTTCAACCATAAAGATTTTTCAGTTTTTTCGGAACGCGATCCGTTAGGACCGATTGCAAAAGTTGATTCGTCCGGACAATCCTTGTCAATTTCCTTGGAAAAAGCATCCTTCCTTAGCTCGAAAGAAATGGTAGAGATCATCGGAAATTATTTAATCAAAGTTCGACATAGTGGCGGCACCGCTCTTTCTCCAGAAGGAAACTCCGACATAACTCTTGAGTTTGGAGACAGCGTTGATTCTGTTGAAATTGAAGGTGATGCCTGGGATATGAGCTTTAAAGCAGGTTTTGTTAACCTTTTTATGGGGTGGTGGGACCCGGGAATCATTGTTCATCAAGGCCATGGGCCATTCGGAGACGCTTTTGTCACTTTGGGGTACATTTTAGAGGCGCTTTCTAACGAAAGGGCAATGAGCACAATCCTGGGAAAGGATTAACCCCGAGCAGGAATTACCCATTTAGGATTGAATA
>JACPTH010000206.1 GCA_016192885.1 bacterium
GAAAGCTCATGGAAACTTTCTTTCTGCGGGAGTTCAGGAAGTTCCGCCCCCGGTTTCGGAAGGGATAAAAGTTCCTTTACCTTATCTTTTACGTGATCCGGTATATGCCAGGTAAGCGCGTCCTCAAAGGCGCCCTTAATAATTGGGTTTTGAAGGTCATTCTGAATGTTTGCCGTCAGATTTGGGTCTGAGGTTTCGGAAACAGCGAGCTTCGAAATGTAGGTATGAACTTTTCTTCGGGAAATTCGCTTATTAACCCATAATTGAAGTTGAGAAAGGTATTCTTGATAATCGCATTTTAAAACCCGCGCGGCTTTAATTACATTGCAAGCGCCTTCGAGAACTTTTTTCATTGCTCCGATTTTCGGACCTTTGGAGCTTTCGACGATTTCAAAAAGCCTAAATGGAACTTCCGGATCGGGATTTATTTTAAAAACAAGCCCCGCGCGGGCAAGAAAGGAAAGATCGCTTTCAGCGGAGCAAAAATTGATTAATGGCTTCTTTACAAGGTCAAAAGGAAGCAAAAGGCAATTCTGAAGCGCTACTTGCTTAATTGCCGTGTTTGGGTCAAGCAACATTGATTCAAGATAAAGCGTCGCTTCCTCAAGGTTGATTCTTGCAAGGCCTCTAACCGCTAATATGCGGGTTCTTGGGTCATCGGAAACCAGAAAACTCGGCAAATGTTGAATCAACAATTCGGGCTTGTACAAAACCAAGGCTTCCATGGCCGCTAATTTTACGGTTATAAAGCGGGAGTAATGCAGCTCGGTAAGCATGGAGAATTGATCGGGTGAAAGAAATTTCGCGAACCTTTTAATAATGGTTGCCGCTACAAGCGGATTTTCTTCGTCTTTAAGAAGTTTAGGAACGGAATCAATGATTTTGTTAATTCCTTCTTCGGAAAAAGATTCGATAAGTTGCAGTTTAATTGTGGCATCAGATTTTCTAAATTCTTCAAAAAAATTTTCGGGTTCAAGTTTGATCTTTTGCTTTCCGGAACGTTCGATTCTGGATTTTACGCCTTCAATCGCGAACTTTAAAAGTATGCGGCATTCTTCGTCGGTTTCACTTTCCAGCCTCGTCTTTAGCGCATCATGAATATTTTGGGTGTTTCCATAGGTTGATGCGTGCTCGATCGCTAAAAGACGCATCGATTTTAACGTACAGGAGACATTTTGAATGAGGTCTTCTTCGGATGAAAACTGAAAACTGGCCGAACTTGGCGGATTTTTCACATCAAGTTTTTTCCTTTGAAAATGGCTCGAAATTTATTCTATGGGTTTCATTGCAATTTATGCAAGGGTTTCTTGCAGAATGTTAATTGGTTTGGGCGCCGGTATTTGATATTTTTAGCAATTATTTCCCTCAATGATTAATACGCCATTATTTCGAAAAAATTACCGGAGTTGCAGCATTTTTAAATTTTTATTTTTGTTTTTTAAATTTTGCATTTTGATTTAGATTTAAATATTCAAAGTTGAAGCAATCGCTTAGAAGAATTTTAGTGCGCTTGCCCTGAAGGTGTGAAATAATTGATTTTCTAAAAGAACGACCAGCCTCTAATGCGGGTTTTAGAAATAAAAAAGTGCAATTTTGGGTATTATTTCACGCCTTCCCTGAAGGTGTGAAATAATTGATTTTTCAAAAATTCTGCCAGCCATTGGTGCGGGTTTCAGAGATTGAAAAGTGCAATTTTGGGTATTTTTTCACACCTTCCCTGAAGGTTGGGGGGTATTGTTGCTTTTTTTACGCTACGGAAATAAAATGTACTTAATTGTTTTGTCGTGGAAGGAGATAATTTATGAGAATTTTTAAAGCTTTGAGAGGGGCCACATTTCTTTGCATGATTATTATTGCAAGCATTACGCTAACGGGGTGCGACTTGGGCGGAATCGGCGACATTTTTGGGAAAATTTTCGAATCGATTAAGGGTTTGTTCGGCGGCGGCGGCGACAAGTCTTCTTCCAGCTCGTCTGGTGGAGCGGATGAAGGGGCGACTACTCCCCCGGAATCTAGCTCTACATCTACTCCGCCCGATGAAGCAAAACCAAAAGATGCCGACAAAGACAAGCCAAAAGATAAAGATGCTGTGGCTATTAAACAAGACAGTGATGAGGAGGAGCCTGTATCTCCTTTAGGTAATGGAAGGGATGGGAAAGCTACTACCCCGCCAGCATCTACTGGCGGCGGAAAACAACCCACTCAAGCACAACCTCCAAAACAAAACTCTGCCGTATCTCCCAATATTGGGATTTTAGGTATTGGACCTGATGGATCGACCCCACTGGTTCCAACTCAACCAAGCCCCAATGCTAATCAGTCATCCAAGGGTGAGGGCTCCACCCCTGCCCAACAAGCCCAATCACCGGCACCAGCAGCCACTACTAAAGCAGGTGGAGGAACGCCTGCAGCCCCATCCCCTGCACCGGTTAAACCAGCAGCGCCACCGGCACCAGCAGTCCCTGCTCAAGCCCAAGCTCCAGCAGCAGCTCCGGCACCTACTGAACCAAAATCTTCCGTAGAAGATGATTTTGCAAAAGTGTTTGCAACCTATTTTGTGAAAAAAGAGGGCGAGTCGGAGAACAGTGCTAAAAGCCGAGGAAAATTACAAGCTAGAGCTGCCTTGGACATGCGTGCAAAAGAATGCGAACAAATTTATAGAAACCAGGGCCTTTCGGCGGAAGAAGCCAAAAAATTGGGAAGAATACGGGCTGAAAATGATGCAAAGCAAAAAATTAAAGAATTCCAAGATGGAAAGGAAGATTCTTTGGCAGGTTTAATGTTTCGCCCAAAAATAGAGATGAAATAAAATTCTTTTCAATGAAAAATCTCCCGCTGAAACAATGTTTTGGTTTGAGAACACCCTATTCAAAGCTTCGACAACGAGGTGTAGTAAGAGCAGGGTGGGTTAGCGCAAAAAAGCGACGAGAGTAACTCACCCAGGTTTTACAAGGCAGAATAACTTGATGTTTTCATTTCGGGTAAAACTCAAACGCGGTGTAATTCTCTATACCGTTTTATTTGTCGCTCTCATTCTGGGACTTTTAACCGTTTGGTTTTTTAAAAGTTCTCAGAATGCCAGAGCGACCGCTTTTCGGTTCGAACAGAGCGAGGTAGTCCGCCGGCTTGCCAGAGGCGCCGCTGATGAGGCATTTATGGTGGCTTTCAAGCAAACCGCCGACCCAAAATCTGACGTGGGCAAATGGTTGATTACCCAGGCGGATAAATGGTTTGACAACACCGGGAGTTTTAAATCAATTCCAATACCGGTTTCATTGTCACAAGCCCAGGCGAATGAAATAGTAAAACAACGCTGGACTTAGTCCGCAGCAGTTTTTGACGCGCGTCGTTTTGAAAGGGGAAAACCCTCCGGGCGAGAATTGTATCCGGGTGAAGCCATTGGAACATTGCAATTTACGGTAAAGGCTGCTTTGAAAAAAAACGGAAAAGACGCGGCTTCTTGCACTCTTGTTCGCCATCATGACTTCAGAATAACTTCAATGGTTTCAAAAAAGGGGCTTGGGCGTTCAAGATATGCCCCAAACTTTCTTCTCGATTATCTGCTTTTCGTTCGTCATGGTTTGCGTGAATTTAAAGAATCAGCCGGCCAATCGCTTAACAATAACGCCGGTATCGTTTTTAAACAAGATTCCAGTAACCCCGATAACAATAATGTTTGGGGGAAAATTTTCTTCGGCGAAACGGAAGACCCAAGCGGCAGTAATTTTGTTTTTCTGAATTTAACCGAAAAATTCAAGGAGTTAGTTCCTCAGTTTACTCCAAATCCAAAAGTGTTAAAGGAACTGGGTTATGATGGAGTTACTAAGCTGATTCCCAGGATTGAGGATAAGGTTAGCGCGGGCGAAAAAGAAATAATGGAAAAGGTCAAAGACCCCTAGAGACGCTTTTATAAAGGGAACCCATGGAACTTTTGAAGTCGAATTGAAAACTTTATTCAGCGATCAAACCCAAGGATTAATTGAGATGATTCGAGACGCGGAAAATGATCCATGGAGAAAAAATATCAGTCCAGGAATTGAATTGATATCCCCTGAACTCGCCAAAGACCCCAAAATTTCCTGTTCGATTCTTGAGGGAACCATTTGCAAGCGTTTCCTTTACAACGTCAAGTTTAAAGTGGATCTAACAAAGGTACGCGATATATTGAAAACCGAAAATAGAGAAGCTGCTGAAGAAATCGATGAAAAAGATTTGAAAAGTGAATTTCACTGTAAGCACCCGGATAAATCTAACCCGGATACGGAAAAATTCAATAAAGCCCTTGTGCAAAACCGAATACTTTGGGAACGAGATCTTCCCCTTTTATCGCAATTCGTTGATTTTCTTCCCATGGAAAAAGACGATAAACAAATACCTCCGCCTTTGCCTAAAGAATTGACCCGCGATAATTTTCCAGCCGCCCGCCTCGCCATTTTTAGCAGGGGTGGTGATGGTCGTTATCCAATTAAGGCGTCGGACCAAGGTTTTTACCCATACGGTTATGTTACCACCCGTTCTAGGGTTTTCGAATCAATTGAACAGTTGGAAGAATTTGGAATAATCGAGTATCCAAAACCAAATATGCCCGGAACCCGTGGAAAGTTAAATCTGCGGGGAAATATTGCCGTAATTCCGACTGAAGAGCAGCTGGTTGAGCTGGGAAAGGACGGCCCGCTTGAAATTAACGGGCAGGGGGTGCTAATGTCTTATTGGGGCTTTAATATTAAGGATGAGCTAGTTAAATCAGGTAATGGGAAGAATAATCTCTGCGTTCTTCGTTCAATTAACGGACCAATAAACATAAATACCGACAAAAAAATCGAAGCCGCCTTGATTGCAATTAATACAACCCGTGAGGGCACCCCACTCCTAAGAATCAGTGTTTCAAAAAGTTTAAATCTTAAAGGAGCATTGGCGGCAGATTACCTTGGCGCTCAGTATTGGCCTAAATCTTCGCATGTTATTGAGTATGACTCCGCCTTCCAGTCCCCGGAAGACTTGTTCCAAATCTATATTTCACGATTTGTTACTTTCCTCCGAATTACAGAGACGGCATCGTAAGATTTAGGAGTTAGAAGTTAGGAGCTAGGAGAGAAAATGGCAATCAGGTCTCTGAATTCATCGCATATAAAATTGTGCTGTCAGTTAATCGCCTCACAAAAATCGAAGAAAAAATGCGTTGGTTTTTCGCTTCTCGAGCTAATAATCGGAATGCTATTCATGACCTGGGCTTTGCTCGGATTTCTGGCCCTCAATAGCTCGTCAAAACAAGGCGCAATGGACGCCTATTTCGAATTTATTGGATTTCAGGCCGCTCAAGAGGCCATCGAAGTTCTTGAATCGTTCGGATATCGTTGGCTCCTTACCAGATATATGGAACCAAATGTAAATCCCCTTTCTGAGTATCCAAAAAGAGAGTGGCACAATGTTATTCCCAAAGAAAATTTTTATTATCCGGAAGAAGTTGGTTATTTCGACCGATGGATCGAAGTTGAAAAAATTTCATCCGGGGAATCCAATGCTATCCGAATTACCGTCAAAGTTAAACCTAAAGGGCAATCGAAAGCCATGGCATATTTAAATAGCTCGAAGAATATTTCCCTATCCACGCTTGTTTTCGAGCAACCTTTATGAAAGGACATTTTAAAAAAGCTTTTACCCTTGTTGAATTGATGGTTGTTGTACTTTGCTTGATGCTTGTTATTTCCCCCGCGATGCGGATATTACAACAGGGCAGCAGTTCTTCACTCAGCGGAATGCTGCAGATCGAAACCACCCTTGAAGGGCGGCGAATCATCCGACAAGTTCACAATGACTTAAAAATGGCTTGTTTGCTCTGGGATACCCCAAACTCGGATGGAACTCCTAAAGTTCAATACGTGTTAGCGGACATGTATGAAAAGAAGGGTGAATCTCCGTTTAATTCGTATTCTTTTTATTGTTTTCCCCATGAAGGCTTGATCGAAGAATCCGTTGCGAATATGAGAAACCTGACTGAACCTGCACCCAGGTTAGTGAGCGAAGTAACTTACAAACTTGATCGGCCAAATCTAAAAGAACCTATGAGGCTAATTCGCGAAGAGAAATTTCATCCTTCTAACCCTATTGGGCAAAGATACTCTGGCGGTATTGCACGGCGAGTTCTTTCAACCCGCGTGAACGTTTTTTCAATACAAATTCGGACTTTCCAAGACCCTGGTTCAGGAATTAAAGATCAAGCATTGTTCTGGGTTACTCTTCAGCTAAAGGAAGGGCATCAACGACCTGACATAAAAAGCGGGTCAGTTGGAGAAATCATAAGAGAACGGTCAAGGGGAATGATTGTTGCTGATTTTTACGATGCTGTAAATCCGGAATTTTTCCATTCGTTTTGCTATAACCCCGGAACGGTTCTATCCTGGTATTCCCAACCCCAAGGCCCTTGAAAAACAAAATCCATTACACTTTGTGGCCCTCCGCTTACGAAATTTTAAGATCCAAAAAACCAAATCTCAAGGTAAATTTAGGGCCTTGGGCTTGAAAGTCTTAGAAAATCAATTTCTCAATTTCACGTTTCAATTCGGGAACGTTATTTTTTACCGCATCCCAGACAATTTCATAATCAATGTCAAAATATCCATGAATAAGTTTATCTCTCATCCCTGCCATGAAGCGCCATTCAATTTGGGAATTTTGACTTTTGATTTCTTCAGGAATGTTTTTTGAGGCTTCCCCAATTATTTCAATACTTCGAACGAATGCCCTTTTTTAAGTTTCACTTTGAAGGAACTCATCTTTGGATAAATTCCGAGAATTTTTTATCAGGTAATCAATTTCATCA
>JACPTH010000207.1:0-4593 GCA_016192885.1 bacterium
CCATTCGATCATTTTCCCTATCCCGATCTTTCTTCTTACCTTCGGAAAATGAATTTTTACACCACTTTTCAGGCCGAATTTTGGAGGAAATCCGGAAAAATTCCGGGTTTTCTTTGGGGGGTACAAGCATTCCTTCTTAAACCGCTAAGCCGCTTTTTTCGCCGGTATTTTTTTAAGCGCGGTTTCCTTGATTGTTGGCCTGGCTACATTGCCGCTTTGGGAGATGCTTTTCAAGCCGCCGTTAGTTACGCTAAATTCTTGGAAATGAGTTCTCCATGGAAAAAATTTTAATTTCGCTGGGCGGTTTTCAAACCACTACGTCGGTTCCCGATTTCTGTTGGGATTTTGTGATTGCCGTTGATTCAGGCGGTGATAAGTTATTTGCCTTAAACATTCCCGCCAACCTAGTCATAGGAGATTTAGATTCAATCGGTTCGGAAAGTCTGGAGTTTCATAAAAAAAATGGTTGCAAAATTTCGACTTTCCCGGTTGATAAAGATGCTACCGATATCGATTTGGCGCTACAATCTCTTTCTCAAAACCGAAACAGGGAAATTCATTTACTAAATATGTGGGGCGGCCGGTTCGATCATTCAATCATGAATCTGTTGGTTCTTACAAAACACCTGTACAGCGGCTTGTACACCTTTGACACGCCCGACGGATTTGGAGGGGTAAACGGCGCCGGGTCTTTGGTTTTACGCGTTCCGCGGGGCTTGGGTAATTCCCTTTTGGCCCTCTCACCGAAAGTCAAAGATATTTGCTCAACAGGGGTTAATTGGCCCTTGGACCATGAAACTCTAGAATTTGGCGAAACCCGCGGAGTGAGCAATCAAATTAAAGATGCTCCCTGGAGAATTTCGTTTTCTTCCGGGGCGCTTTGTTGGCATATCAGCGGTTTGTCTCGTGCAAAAGCCGAAATTGAATGGCTTCCTTAGCTCGATTAAAAGCGGAAGGAATTGTTTTCGGGTCCGGAAGAAGTTGAATCGGAATCAGGCCGTCCCTAATTTCTTGAACCAAAAGATCTTCCCTGCTTTGGGGCAAACTGCCGGTTTTTAAAAGTTCAAGATCATTCTCAAACCCGGGAGGATTTTCTAAAGCAGAGGTTATATCGCGAAGTACGATAAAACCCTGTTGGCCTGATTGCGCGATAATTTGCCTTACTTCGGGCATGATCATTGGGTGAACATAAATTTTCCTATAGGAAAGAATTCTCTCAGCGGGGGGAATTCCAAAAATCTGAACCGGCCAGTCATCCGCGTCTCCTGAAATCTCGGGCGATTCGGGGAAGAGGGGTAATCGCAAAAGGGAAGTTCGTTTGTTGAGGCGGGTTAACTCACCTGATTCGGGGAAATAAGAAGCATTTCCGGCGCGATCTCTTAGCAGGAACCGATAAGAAATACTATCTTTTTGGTCGTTCGGAAGGGAAACGGAAAACCCGTTAATTCCACGCTCCATTTGGATAGAATTTTCCGAAGACCCGGATTGCCAGGCTTGGCGATATAAAAGCCAGACTTGCAAATTGCCTTTTTTATTATCAAGAATGGATTCCATCGGAAGGTGGAATGATCGGGTTCCAATCGGAACGGACCCGGGCGGAGGTTCGAATTTGCCCGTGGAAGAAAGCGCCGATTCGGGCTCTGAACTTTCCGCGAGGGATTTTTCGTTTTCTTCTTCAGGAGTAATTGCAAGAGAAGTAAAAGCTGAGGGTGTTCCGGGCGCGGAGATAACTATCCCCCCGCTAACGATTGTGGGTTTGGTTTGATCTAGGACCACCATTACGGCATTTGAATAATTGGTGACGTTTCCGGCGGAGTTTCCGGAATTATCGTTAGTGGTATCCGCGGCTTGCGCGACAAAAAGATTGTTTCCCGCAACGAGTTGCACATCATCGAAGGAAAAGGTTCCATCAGTGTTAGCGGTCGCGCTCCCAACCGCATTTCCATCTTTAAAAAGTTTTACTTTAATGGGTAAACTGTTATAGGGAGAATCATTTACTCCGGCCCCGGTTATCTTAATCTTGGATTGACTTACAGGGGTTTTAGCGGAGTTAAGAGTTGGAATGGAAGGCGGGGTTCTATCTGAAACAATGTTTACCTCAGGCCCCAGAGTAGAAACGTTTCCAAGCGGGTCAACTCTTCGAGCGGCGTATTTAAAATTACCCTGGCCTATAGGAAAAGAAACCGACCAGGAATCTGAATTGGCCGGGACATTCGCGGTTGCAACTACGCTTCCGCTTGCTAATACCTCTACTTTCTGATTTCCATTTTCCTTCTGAATCGTTCCGTTCAGGGTAACTGTTTCGGTTCTAATCGGCGAAGGGGGGACGGAAGAATTGATGGTCGGGGAGCCGTCAGCTGACGCATCTACGGTAAACGCGCTTTGCCCTGAACCTTCGTTCCTTGAAGCCGCCGGTTCGGTTTTATCCCTGCAAACGGCGCGAATGGTGTATGCCCCGCCGGTGGTTCCTGGCGGGACTTTCAATTTGTATTGATTATTCGTGAACGGATCAACCTCGGGAAACACAGGTGTAGGGGCATTCCAGGTTCCCGGCGAAACGGTTATTTTTGGGGCCTCGCCAAGCGCTTCATTAGAAGAAACTTGGAAAACGACCTCGTCACTGCCGGTAACAGGAGAAACCACGACCCCTGAAATAATGGTTAGGGTAACCGAAGGAGCAATACGGTCCATAAAAAGGCTTCCTGCCGCGGTTCCCTCGACCGGGGTCGAATTTGGAACGGAAGTCTCCAAAACGGAAACGGAAAAGTTATTTGAGCCTTCCTTCAAGGTTGAAGCGGAAACCGAGAAGTTGGCATTTTCCGTAGAACCGTTGAAGGTTCCGATCGCAACTCCGTTGGCCTTGAACGTAGCTGCGAAGTTAGGGGTGTCCCCTTTCCAGGTAGAGGCAAGGACAATGGATTGGCCTATATTATAGTGAGGTTCTAGTGCGGCAGGAACGCTAATCGAGCAGGTAACATTTGAAATATCTGAAAAAACCGCTTGACTGAAAAGAACAAAACAACAAAAAATTAGCGACTCAATTAATGATGTATTTCGCTTTCCCATTTTTACCTCAAACATCATTTCACGGTATTTTGGCGGGATGAAGGGAAAGTGCTTTTTGGGTTTGAATTCCCCGCAGGTTTCCGCGGAATTTCACCATGTTTGCCGGGTTTTGGTTCTTGTACAAACACTTTTCTTCCGATGAGTTTGTTTTGCCTATTCGCTATCGACTTCATTTTTTATATTATACCCGGAAAATGTTTGCTTGTGTCCTTGCCGAAAGCCAAATTATCTTGTTACAATCAAATTATCATTTCTACCAAGCGTTATTGTTTTCCTCAAGAAGACTTATAAGTTTACAAGGAGAATGGTATGAAACGAGTAGTCAGTATTTCTTCGTTGGTGGTCCTGATAGCCCTTCTTTCTTCCCCCCTTTTCGCAGCCGCTCAAAAAGAGTGGACATTCGCCGTCTTCCTAAATGCCGACAACAATCTTGACCCCTTTGGAGTTGAGGATCAAGAGGAAATGAGCAAAATCGGAAGCAATGATTGGTTAAATATTGTCACCTTGATCGATCGCGAAAGAGGCCCTGCTTGCTATAATCTTATTGAAAATGGAAAAGTTACCAAGCTTGAAGACCTTGGTGAAATAGACATGGGGGACCACAATCGCTTAGTTAGTTTCATGAAATGGGTTGTAACTAACTATCCCGCGAAAAAATATTCCCTAACACTTTGGAACCACGGCTCAGGATGGAAACAAGCGGGTCGAAAAATCGTTCGCGGAATTTCCTATGATGACTCATCGAACAATCACATCACAACCAACCAATTAGCCAGAGCCCTCAAAGAAATCAAGGGCCTCATCGGGCACAATTTAGATATTCTTAATTTTGATGCCTGTTTGATGCAAATGGCTGAAGTGATTTATGCTTGCAAGGGTTCCTGCGATTACGTAGTCGGTTCTGAAGAAACCGAGCCTGGAAAAGGCACTCCGTATGATGACGTTTTAAAGACCCTTGCCCAAAACTCTACGCCCGAAGCATTCAGCAAAACATGGGTAAGGGCTTTTGCCGCCTCTTATGGGAAAGCCAAAGGCAGTCAGGGACACGAGGCTTCCACCCAATCTTCCTTCAAAGTAGCGGCAATCGGTACATTAATGGACGCTCTCGACGGCTTCGCCAAAGCGACCATGGCCGGAAAATTTCAGAAGGAATTCGCCGCTGCATTAGGGACCGTTCAGAAGTTTGCCTACCCCGAAAATGTTGATTTGGTACATTTGGCCACCCTAATTAAAGCTTCCGTGAAAGACCCATCGATGCAAACGGCCTGTACTAAGCTTTTGTCGGCTTGCAAAGCCGCTATCGTTGCGAACGCGACCACTGAAATTACGATGAAAAAAGCAAAGGGTTTAGCCATCTATTTTCCTTCGGATTCCTACAGCTTCGAAGACAGTTATAAGTCTCTTGATTTTTGCAAAGCGAGTCAATGGGACGACATGCTTTCCGACTTCTACAAAAAGAAGTTGGGCGATAGAATTTTGAAAGCCCTTGAAAACAGTGACGTTAGCCCCTTAAGAGATTTCGTCGCA
>JACPTH010000207.1:4607-10300 GCA_016192885.1 bacterium
AATGCAAGTTCACTTAACCCCGAGCTGAATAAGTACATCATTGAAATTATCAATTTCAGGATTCACACCGAAGGCGGATTGCCTAGCTCGGTCATAATCGAAGCAACCGCGCTGCTCAAGGAACTTGCTTCAAAATAGCGAAGTTCGTTTGAACCCCGAAGAAAACATTTTGGAGAGTTTTCTTCGGGGGTGTTTTCTTTAGTTGCTTTTTCAAAAACCCTATGGTAGGATTCAAAAAAAATCGGTTTAAGAGAAATTTTAGAAAGGAGGTACAAGAGGTAGTTTTTGTTCTTGCGTAGTTTAAGAATTGAGTAAATGTTTCAAATTTTAATAAGTATTATAAGGAGTATAAGATGAGTCGAGTAATGAGTATTTTGTGCCTTGTTCTTGTAATGCTCTGTGCGGTTTCCCCTACGTTTGCCGCCCAAAAAGAATGGACATGGATGGTATTTTTAAATGCCGACAACAACCTTGATTCATTCGGGGTTGGCGACCAAGAAGAAATGGCCAAGGTTGGCTCGAATGATTGGTTGAACATTGTCAGCCTTATCGACAGGGAAAACGGGCCGGCTTCGCTTAACTACATTGAAAAAGGGGCCGTCACAAAGGTCAAGGATATGGGCGAGCTCGACATGGGCGACTATAAAGTAATGGTTAACTTCGTCAAAGAAACGATGGCAGCCTATCCAGCCAAGCATTATGCTCTTATCATCTGGAATCACGGTTCCGGTTGGAAAAGTTATGATGATGTAGTTCTAAAGGGAATTTCCTATGATGATTCCACTGGAAACCACATCACCACCGAGCAACTTGGCTTGGCCATGAATGAAATTAAAGCCTCCATGGGCCGCAACTTTGACGTCCTTGGAATGGATGCCTGTTTAATGCAAATGATGGAAGTAGCGTATGCGGTCAAAACATCCGTCGATTACGTCGTAGCCTCTGAAGAAACCGAACCCGGCGAAGGTTACCCGTATGACGGTGTCCTTGGCGCGTTGAAATCCGGAATGGGGCCTGCTGAATTTACAAAGGTGTGGGTTAAAGCTTATGCCGCGTCCTACAACGGTGGTTCCCAGGGAACTTCCTCAACCACGCAATCTTCCGTCGATTGTTCGAAGTTGTCCAATTTAAAAGACGCGATTGACGGCTTTGCAAAAGCCTCGATGGCCGGCGCATTCGGAACTCAGTTCAAAGACGCCTTGCTTAAGGTTCAAAAGTTCTATTATCGCACCAATGTAGATCTTCTCCATTTAGTGAAATTGCTAAAAGCTACGGTTAAAGACGAAGCGATGCAAAATGCAGCTGGTAAGCTGGAAGATGCATATTCCCAAGCTGTTGTGGCCAATGCTACCACCGGAAGTACGATGAAAAATGCTTCGGGCTTGGCGGTTTATTTCCCAAGTTCTTCTTATAGCTTTTCCGTGGAATACAATAAGCTAGCTTTTGCCCAAGAAAGCTTATGGGATGAAATGGTCCAAGATTTCTACAAGAAGACCACCGCCCCCACCGTTGTTGCTGATATTGAAAATGGGGATATTTCAAGTTTAATTAATTATGTTCAAACCGCGAATTCAAATAATCGTGAAGTAAGTTCCGATTTGGTCGCGAAACTAAACTTCCGCGTTTTCACCGAAGGGGGGCTTCCGTCCTCGACCCAAGATTCGGTAAAAACCCTCATTTCTGAATTGAAGACAAAGTAATTTAAATTCTTAAGAACCGGAGCCTTTTTGCTCCGGTTCTTTTTTCACCCGAAAAACCGATTTTATGTCTTGGCTTTTAGAAGTAGCGTTTGAATTTTTTATTGGCGGGATCGCTTTTTCTCTTGTTCCCTTGCTTGTTCCTGGGATTAGGGTGGATAGCTTTAAATCCGCCACTTCATTGGTTTTGTTCATGTCGATTTCAAATTTTTTTATAGCATTTCTTTTTAAATGGGTTCTTTGGCCATTGACCATACTCAGCTTGGGCCTTGTAAGACTAGTGATTAATGGGGTTATTTTAGATTTCGGAAGCGATCTTGTTAGCGGGGTGAAAGTCGATAGCTTTAAATCCGCTTTTTTGGGGGCGCTGGTACTTAGCATACTTTGGACCGTTCTTCTTTGGATTACAAAGCCTATTATCGGGTTTTAGTTTTTACAACTTCCGCTTCAATTTTTTTTGAAACAAATTGAAACGCAAAACATCCCGGAAGACCAAAGAATAATCGCGGGACCCGCCGCGAAATCGACAAAAACTGAAGTCGCAAGGCCCGCCATGCTTGCAAACAGGGAAAGCCCGACCGCAATCCAAACCAGCGAAAAGGTCGAACCGGAAACATTTCTTGCTGCCGCCGCAGGAATCACTAGCAATGAGGTTACGAGAAGGATCCCTACCGCCCGAATTGAAAAACCCACGATTAGAGCCAACACCATCGCGAAAACAGATTCAAGGGCATCGACTTTTATTCCGACAACCCTTGCTAGGCGGTCATGAAGACTTATGAAAAGAAGGTTGTTATAGCAAAAGGCAAGAAAAACCCAAACGATCAACGATAAAATCATGGCCACAACCACTTCCCCGTCGTCAATTGCTAGAATATCCCCGTAAAGAAAACCGGGCAAGTCTCTTCCCAGGCCTTTTTTGGCGCTCAGGATTGCCAAACCTAACGCAACGGACGTGGAAAAAATTATTCCGATCGTCGTGTCCATGGCCATATCGCCTTTACGCCGCAATCGCATAATCGCGATACCTATCAGCATGCCGAAAAAAATCAGAGAAAACCGCGGGTCAACTCCCAAAATCAAACCTAAAGCCACCCCGGTAAATGCGGAATGGGCGATCGCATCCGAGAAGAACGCCATCCTGAGCTGTACAACCAGCGTTCCCATTATGGCGCATAACGGAGTCAGAAGAAAAAGTACGATCACTGCCCGCTGCATGAAACCAGCTTGCATGATTTCGAAAGGCAACAGACTGAGGAATTTATAAAGCGGTTGAAGAATTAGTTTTGTCCTTTGCATTGTAATCGCAGGGAATAGGCGGATTCTTTGTTTCATATTCATAAAGTCCCGCGTGCAGCCCGTAAATTGCGAAAAGATTTTCGGACGTTAAAACCTCGACGGTTGTTCCTTCACAAACCACGGATCGATTCAAGCAAATTACTCTATCAGCGTGTTGGGAAACGACCGAAAGATCATGACTTACCATTACAATAGTTAATTGGCGCTGGCGGCGCAATTTTTCAAGAATGTCACAGAATAGATGCCCGCCGGCAACATCTACCCCGGAAATCGGTTCATCGAGTAAAAGAAGTTCAGGATTGTCGCGCAAAGCTATCGCCAAAAGAACGCGTTGAATCTCCCCTCCCGAGAGTTTTCCGATCGGTTTTCTAAGCAAATGCGAAACTTTTAGTTTCTCCAATGCCTCTTGGGAAGCTTCAATTGTGGAACGCGATAGCCCCATCCATAGCGGTTTTTTTTGATGTCTAAGCGCGATAAAATCTAAAACGGTCACGGGAGATTGGCGATCAAATTCCAGATTTTGGGGAACATACGCCAATCTCGGGGGGTAAACGTCTCCATTTTCGTTTAAAAACCGGATTATTCCGGAACATGGAACAAGCCCTAAGAGCGCGCTTAAAAGGGTGGTCTTTCCGGCGCCGTTCGGACCAATGATAGCGGTAATACAGCCATGTTCAATATGGGCATGAATGTTTTTTAAAATTTCCATTCCGTTAAATTTGACGGAAAGGTTTTCTATCTGAACGGCAGGGCGACTAATCATTATTGTGAGTCGAAATGGCGGGTTTTGGATAAAAGCATTTTAAGGCGTCGAATGTTTTCAAGAAAAGTTGCTTCAATATATTCGCTAGAAGATGATTTCTCTCCGGATGAAAAAAAATTCAGTCTTAACAAAGGTATCCGAGTTTCATTAAAAACGGTTTCCAGAATTTTTGAAGCGTGTTGGTCATCCACCAAAACTGCGCGGGGTTTCTCTCTTTGAATCAGTTTAATCAAATTCATTAATTCCCGCGGGGAAATCTCTTCCTCGTGGCCTATTTCAATGCGAGCGATGACGCTTAAGCCCAGATCTTTGGCCAAGTAATCTTCCGATGAATGCGTCAACACGACACTTACCGACGCTAATTCCTTTGCTACCGCTCTCCATGCGCTTTCAACTTTGCGTAACCGCTCGGAAAATCCCCTGAAATTAAATCGATATTGCGATGAATTTTGAGGAAATATCTTTGATAACTCCGTTGTCACGTTTTCCGCCATTTGAAGCAGCCCGTTTGGAGTCGTAAAGATGTGCGGATTAGGTTTTTGAGTGGCAAGCGAATCAGGCAAAAATTCAATTTTTTGAGAGCAATCTATAAAAATTGCTTTATTCTGGTCTTTCGAAATACGATCCAAAAAAGGCTCAAATCCTAGCCCGTTAAAAATAACTAGATCTGCTTTTTGGAAATTTTGAATATCTCCCGGAGTAAGGGAGTAATCATGCGGACAGCCAAAATTGGAGGGAACGAACAGATCGACAACTCCGTTCGTCCCAGAGGCAATTTCGCGCGTAATGAGGAACACCGGAAAAACGCTACATAGAATTCGCGGGGAGGATGGGGGTTGAGAAAACAAAGTGCCGGATACGAAAATTAAACTAAAGCAAATTACGACTAGAAAACAGCGACTAGTGAAAATGGTTGCCGGCATAGGTTTTACGATTGCAAGGATCGCAAATTCAAATACGATTTTACATAACATGAAAAACCCCAAAAAACGGCTTTTTCCGAACTTGGGGTTTTTCATCTTTTTACCTTGTGAAGCATGATGGAGTGATTGTATCATACCAAAACCTCAAAAGCCTGACAAAATTTTGAGGTAAGAGCTCAATAAATTGCAATGATACGCATAAAGGCTAATTTTTCGGATGGAGCTTTTCGTCATGCCGGCTGCGCGCCCCGGGTGAAAACCGGCATCCAGGCTTTCTGGATTCCGGCTTTCGCCGGAATGACGGTCCCTTTTCTTGCGCAGTTAGCTTTCATGCGTTTCATTGAAAAATAGAGGTAATTTTTCAGCAGATACATTGTAATGTGGGTCGTGAGGAGGCCTGAAATGGATATTCTTGTAACCGGCGCCGCGGGTTTCATTGGGTTCCATCTTTCAAAATTGTATCTTGAAAAGGGAAATCGCGTTGTCGGATTCGACAATTTGAATTCATATTATGACGTTTCCCTGAAAAAAGCGCGCTTGGGGATTTTAACGAGGTTTTCCAACTTTTCTTTCGAACATGGAGACCTGGCGGATCGTGACCGCCTTTGCAATATTTTTAGATCGCATTCTTTTGATAGGGTTGCGAACATGGCGGGGCAAGCGGGAGTTCGATATAGCCTTTCCAACCCTCACGCTTATGTTGATTCTAACCTTGTAGGATTCGTGAATCTTCTGGAAGAATGTCGCAAGGCGAAAGTTCCACATTTGGTATTCGCATCGTCAAGCTCGGTTTACGGGGCAAATACCGCCATGCCATTTTCCATTCACCACCAAGTCGATCATCCCATTTCGTTATATGCCGCGACAAAAAAAGCCAACGAATTATTCGCCCATACATACGCGCATTTGTTTCGACTTCCGGTTACGGGGCTTCGCTTTTTTACGGTTTACGGCCCATGGGGTAGACCCGATATGGCGGCATTTTTGTTCACCAAAGCTATCCTTTCGGGT
>JACPTH010000350.1 GCA_016192885.1 bacterium
CGGACACATTTGAAAACTCAATATTGATCGATAGTATTTCGAAACGATACTCTTCTTGCGGGGCTAGAATAGGCGTTATTGCCAGTAAGAACCGCGATGTGATTTCCTCATCTTTAAAATTCGCGCAAGCCAGGCTGAGTTCACCGACGATCGAGCAATGGGCTGCCCGGGCGGGTCTCCTTATGGACCATTCCTATTTCGATCCCATTTTAAAAGAGTACCAAGCGAGACGCGATACGGTAATGCATGGCTTTTCAAAGATCCCGGGGGTAATTTGCAAAACTCCCCATGGAGCTTTTTATGTTATTGCGAAACTTCCAATTCAAAACGCCGAAGCGTTTGCGCGGTGGCTTTTAACCGATTTCGAACATAACGGCGAAACCGTTCTTTTGGCGCCCGCCCAAGGTTTTTACGCGACTCCAAATCTCGGGACCTCTGAAGTTCGAATCAGCTATGTCCTTGAGACCGAAAAATTAAAGAAAGCTATGACGGCTCTTGGAGCAGGAGTAAAAGCTTTTCAAAGCTATGAAAAAACGCAAGTTCCGGTTGAGGCCAAGAAAAAGGTTTCTTTTGGTAACGAGGAAAACAATTCCAAATCGGATTCTTATACCAGTTCCTTTAGAAGAACAATGGAATGATAGCTTGGGGAGCTACTTTCATTCAAAGATGCAACGACCTTTTTGAGTTTCTGCATGTACCCGTATTCGGAAGTCCCTTTCCCAATCAGGTGGTGTAACCCCGTTCGGGAATACTTTCTGCAAAAGCATAATATCTCATCCCCGGTCAGGCGGTCGTGGTTAGAAAGGTGCTCTGCAAGCCTTAAGAGTAGAACCTTTTTCCGGATGTAAAATTTGTATCTTCTCAAAAAATCGGGGAAAGCTATGTTTCTACATAAAAACGAGATTCCTCACATTCGTTCGGAATGACAAACTAATGCTGTCATTTCGACCGAAGGGAGAAATCTCTTCTGCCAGGAATCATTAGGTTACCCCGGATTATTGAGAAGATACAAAAATTATTCTAAACCCGGCCTTGGTAACCGCAAACTTTTGGTAGGCGCAAGCTTTTGGTAGCCGCAAACTTTAGTTTGCGAAATCTTGGTTTCGCAGGCATAAAGCCTGCACCTACCCTGATTGTTAAGGTCTTTGCAAAATTATTTTGCAAGATCCTAATAAGAATAACGCATGGGTTACGACAAACAGTGTCGTATGGAAAAAGATTTCTTTTCTTTTTCGGCGTGGTTATTTCTTTCCGGGGCCAAGGTATTGGGAAAGGGCATCCTTAAGTATGTTCTTAATTTTTTCCGCCAGCCATGCCGGTAATCTCAAGGAACCGAAGGAAGGTGTCAGGATTCACGCTTCTTTCATGGTCAAGGAAATAACCGTTCTTCTCGCGATGGTAGGAAATCTCGATTCCAAACTGATATCGGAGCTGGTCAATATCTCGCTGGAGGGTCCGCAACGAAATCTCCAACCTATGCCGCTCCAAATAGCTCCGGATATCGGCAAAGGAAGGATAGAAAGGAAAGCGAACCTTCTCAAGAATCAGCGAGTATCGATGTAGCGATTGATGCCTGGAAATAAAAAAACCTCAAACCAGTTTTCGAGTTTTTCACCTATATCCTAAAAGGTGTTCACTATAAACTCGATAATTTTTTCTTTTCTCTTCTGAATTATTGCTCTGGTCCAAGTTCCATTTTCATCAACCAAATCCTGGATTTCTCTGTGCTGAGCAAGGGCGGTATAGCTTTTGCGCTTTTGGTAAAATGGAATGTTTCCGATACTGCAATTATGTGATTTAGAAACCAACAA
>JACPTH010000351.1 GCA_016192885.1 bacterium
GACAGGTGAGGAAGTGGTTACGGGGATAAATTCCAAACCTTAATAGTATCATAATGAAAAGGGGCCAAGAACAAAGGAAGATTTGTTAATTTTTTTTTGGCCCCTTCGCTTTTTCAAAAAACCGGGAGTTCGGGAAGGCTAGAAGGACTTAAAAGTATGTGGGGGGAGCAAACGTTGGATAACCAAAATCAAAGATTTTTAAAGAAAGAAAATATTATTGTTTTTTTTGCGATTTTTGGGCTTATTTTTTCGAACCCAGTCCAAGTTTTCGCAAATCAGGGTGGCTCGATCCCTTGCCTTTTAACCCTTTCAACCTCTGTTGATGCGTCGATCATATCAGAAAAAATTTCCGTTTTTCCTGAGAAAATTCGCGCTTTAGAAGGAATCAAATTAGAGGGATCTTTGGTTTCCTCCATAATTGAAAACTTGGTTAAAGGTTTTGTTTCGAATTCCTATTGTATGTGGGCATGCCGTGGATTATTAGTTTCTTTAACCGCTTCTCAAATCAATTTTCTCAAATCCCATCTCCCTGAAATAGGTATTGAGACTTTAGAAAGTGAAGCTGAACCCGTCGTTGGAAGTATTGAATCGAGTCGGAACGACCCTCCGGTTGTTCCATGGAATCTTACGCTCTCAGGTTCATATTTATTAAAGCAATTAAAGAATTTAACGGGGAAAAACGTTCTGATCGGAGTTTTGGGCCCAGATTTTTCTTTTAATCATCCTTCTCTCGAAGGCCGGATTTCAATGGTGAAGCGTTTTGGGCCTCCTCCTTCCGTAAATGATTCGCCTAAGGCGATCGAAGACCTTTGCTTGCTTCATCCTTTGGGAGTTTTGGCCGGGGTCCATCCAAAAATGGAAATGGGAGTCGCAAATGAATTGTCCATTGCGCTTGCATTGGTTCCCAAGGGAAAGATTTCGACTCCGCTTTTATTGGCTGCTTTACAGTGGCTAATGGAACCTGAAAAAGGCCAAAAGCCTTCAGCGGTCTTAATTTGCGTTGATTTTAGAAGCGTCCCTCCCGAGGCTGTTCGGACGATTCTTAGATCCTGCAGAACTGCCGGAATTCTGCCCATTATTCCCGCGGGGAATATTTCAGAGAAAATTGGTGGTATGGCGGCTTTTCCCGAATGTTTGACAGTTGGAGCAATCGATCAATGGAAAAAGCGCGCTTTATTTTCCGGTCAAGGGCCTGGAACAGTTGACCAAACGGTCATTTTGAAACCCGATTTGGCTGAACCGGGTGTTAGCATTTTAGGGCCAAGCTATTCTTCCGAGGGGTATCGTTTTGGCTCAGGGACTCTCCAAGCGGCGGCGCATTTTGCCGGCATCTGGGCGCAACTAAGGCAAGCCCGGCCTGACGATGATGTTGACTCGGTTTTATATGCCCTGGCAACCACCACGGAAGACCTTGATGACCCTGGTCCTGACTTTAAAACGGGGATTGGGCTTGTAAATCCCTCGGCGGCATTAAACTTTCTTGAAAATCCCCCGGTTCCGCCTGCTTCGCCGACAAGACTCCATCCATAGTTTCCAAAGGGTTTAGGCCAGGGCAAACGCGCTAAAATTCTTCTAAGCGATTGCTTCAACTTTGAATTTTTAAATCTAAATCAAAACGCAAAATTTAAAAAACAAAAATTCAAATAAGAAATTAAATCTTAACCCCCCCCACACAAAGGCTTTGCAACTTTTAGTGAATTTGCCCATGGGTTTAGGCCAGCCTTCTAATTTTTCCGAGCAATGGGGGCGGGGGTAGGTTTTCACCAAGAACAAAATGGTGCAAGGTACTTTTTTGTCTTTTACTTCCGAAAGATGATGAAGTATAATTCAAACTCACATGCAATTAAACATTCAACTTTGTGAAGCTTTTCTTGATTCGCCGCATGGCTTTCTTTCAATTCACCAAATTGCCAAGCGTTTAGAAATACCATACGGGACCGCTTACAACCGAATCCATTTACTAGAAGAAATGGGTGTAGTAATAATTAGACCGCATGGAAAAGCTAAACTTTGTGTTTTGAATCCCAATTCCCCATTGACTTCTTGTTTATTAGGGCTAGGGGCTGCTTCAACCACATCAAGTTTCTTTAAGTCCGAAACACTTCTATCCAAACTTCTTGTAAAAGTTCGCAACAACCTTGAAAATCAATTTCATGACCAAATGCATTCTGCCATCCTTTTAAACTTTGATTCAGTCAGCCAAATTGCTTTTCCTTCCCCAACTACGGAAACAAAAGATTTGGAAGAAACGGAATCTCCGGAAACCCTGTCTAATATTCCCCTAGATCTTTTTTTGGTTGTTTCAGAAAACCAAGCCCAAGGGATTGATTTTGAACCTTCTTTAAACAGTCTTGCCCCAATTAATTTTGGTTTAAAAATTTCGCTAATGATTGTTACGCCATCAATGCTGTTAAGCATGCTTCGGGAAACGGAAAATGAAGCCGGAATTTCAGCGTATAATATGCTTCATAAGGGTCTTGTTCTTTTAGGGTTTGAAAAATTTTGGAGTCTGATTTTAAAGGTGTTTAACCCAAAAATAGGTTGAAAACTTGTTCGTTTTTATTTTCCCTACGAACTTTTGGCCATAGACGAAAATCGTTTGGAAGTATTTTCATCTTTCTGTATCTTTCAAGGCTTTTTGAACATGGACATGAACGGTTTTTCGGGAGCGCCAGGAAAAGGGGGAGGATATGGTTCAACAACCGGTTGGGGCCGCTATCCACTTCCTTTCGAAATTCATCAGGGCATGTTCCTCCAAAAAGTTCATTTGGTTTAAAATCACTTTTTTTTACTCCCTCGGCCCAATTGGTAATGTACCCAAGCGGGAAGTAGCAAATTTCCAATTCCCTTGCCAAGAAAGCCTCAGGGGCCAATGACATC
>JACPTH010000352.1 GCA_016192885.1 bacterium
CAATTTGTTCGGTTGGGCAAGCTAAATCAAAAAGGTGATGAGGAACTTTTTTCCTAACCGAAAGAGACGGCTTCCCTGTTCCAATTTCCATTTCCCGATAAACCTGGCGGGAATCGCAATTCAAAATTTCTAAATCGTATTTTGACGCCAAATCAAGCGCCAAATCGCTCTTTCCGCAGGCGGTAGGCCCGAGTAAAGCAATCAATCGCATTTCATTTGGGTCAACTTCGCAGAAACCCCTTTTCAATCTTTTTGATTGATAATCTCAGAATGATAGGGCGTCCGTGAGGGCAAGTAAACGGATTTTGGGTTTTTATCAACTGTTCGAACAATGATCGCATTTCGGTGTCTTTAAGAGGATCTCCCGCTTTAATTGCAGTTTTACATGCCATTGTTTTTAAAAGATCAAGTTTTAATTCAACAACAGACCTTCCTTCCCAACCCCCAAGGATCTGCGAGATGAGAGCTTGAATGGCTTCTTGATCGGAAATAGTTTTATTTCCCTTGGCGGTTAAAGCTCCGAGAAACGGAATTGAAGTGGCGTAGAACATTCCATCATCTTCTTCGTGGATCAAAAAACCCAGTTCCTTTAGCTCGTTTCCTCGCTCTTTCATGGTTATTCTCTCGGACGGCAACAACTGTATCGGAATCGGAAAAAGGAGGGGTTGAGCGTTCATTGGAACGTTACGATACGATTCGACATACGTATCAAAAAGCACTCGTTCATGGGCAACGTGTTGATCTATGATAAACAGGCCGTCAACATCTTCGCCAAGTATAAAGGTGTTTTTTAGCTGGGTAAGAATTTTCGGGGAGTTTAGGGATTTTACGCTTTCGAGTAAATCGGATACCGGGCCGGGGCCGGGCTGAGATACCAATTCTTGAATTTGATAAACGCGGGATGTTGTCGAAGGGCCTCCATAGGATGGTTCTTGAGAAGCTCCTGGGGTTCCAATCACATTTGACGGTTCAATTTTGAAAAGAGTTTCCCGAAGAATTTCCCCATCGACGGTTCTCAATTCAGGGGTTCTTGAAACGGA
>JACPTH010000353.1 GCA_016192885.1 bacterium
ATCAAAAATTTGATGGTTGCCGGGAACTTTCTTGCCTACATTTTCCGCGCCATGCTATATTTCCAAACAAGTTTCTTTTTTAGCAACAATAAATTGTTTGCATTTCTTCCCTTTGGAGCAAAGCTATGCCGTCTCTAGAATTAAGTAAAAGTGAAGTCATGAAACTCCTAATCTCTGAAGCGCTCCGAGACCGAAGACTTGATGCGGAAGACAAGCAAAAGATTTCCGCTCTTGCTTTTGCCCTCGGCGTCGGGAAAGACGAGGTTGAAAACCAAATAAAGGAAATTGCCGCCACCATTACTCCCGGGCCCGCTAATGCCGGATTTGATAAAATCGGCCTCTTTGTTTCCGCATGTGACCTTGCCATTGCCGATGGGGTTTTAGTTCGGGACGAAGAAAGGCTTTTGTTCGCCTTAAAAGAAGTTTTGGGAATTTCCGACGATCGCTACCAGCGAGAAATGCAAAAACTGGTAGAACGATATGGAGGCAGGGCGGGAAATGTCATGGATATTCCTGAAGAGGAGTTAATTGACCCGGAGGCGGTTAGTTCGGAAAAAGTGATCTCCGCAATCGAAGACAACATTGGTAAGGTTATCGTGGGAAAGAAAGATGTTATTCGCTTAATCCTTGCCGCGGCTCTTGCAAATTCGCATGTTCTCCTTGAGGACGTCCCTGGAACCGGGAAAACTATGTTAGCTCGGTCCTTGGCCGCATCAATTAATTGTACTTGTAAACGGGTTCAGTTTACACCCGACCTTCTTCCAATGGATATCACCGGATCAATGGTATACAACCCCCAAAATTCAACTTTTTCTTTTAAAAAAGGGCCAATTTTTACCAATATTTTTTTGGCCGATGAAATTAACCGCGCGACCCCTCGAACTCAGTCAAGCCTCCTGGAAGTAATGGAAGAAAAACAAGTTTCAATTGATGGGGGAATGTACCCGATGACCCGGGTTTTCTTCGTAATAGCCACCCAAAATCCAATAGAACAACATGGGACCTATCCTTTACCCGAGGCTCAACTCGATCGGTTCCTATTTAAGCTGTCCCTTGGATACCCCGATCAACAAAGCGAGAGTGAAATGCTTAACCGGAACATCAGAGAATCTCCAATTTCAGTTTTGAGACCCGTGGTAAAAATGGCGGAATTTGCGGCCGTACAATCCAGAATAAAAAAGAATTCAATTGTGGCTCCGGAAATAATGTCATACATCCTTGCCATAGTTTCTTCGCTTCGAGAACACCCGGATCTTATTTTGGGCCCTAGTCCCCGAGCGTCGATTGCATTAATGCGTTCCGGAATGGCGTTCGCATGCATATCAGGTCGCGATTTCGTAATTCCTGATGACATAAAATTTCTGGCTCCATACGTTTTGTCTCATAGAATGCTTCTAAAACCCCAATCCATGATAAAAAAAATTCGCACTGACGAAATCGTGAAAACCGTTTGCGGGCAAATTCCGGTACCTATTGTAAAAGGAAATCCTTCTTCAAGTTTCATCCAAGCAAAGTAGCTCCAAATTGAGCCACGGAGTTATTTCCTCAATCTCTAGAATTGTATTCTCGATACCATTTTATAAATCATCGCCGTTTTCTTTTGATATTAGAAAGTGGTTGATTTTCATTTCTCTTTTTGGTTTATATCTTTTTTTCCCGGATAGAAGAACAGGGAACTTTCACCCTGAAACTTTGATTTTAATTATTTATCCTTTAATGTTGGTTTTTGTTTCATATTGTTACTTGTCGCACATTTGTAAAAGCTTTAAGCTTGAAAACCGCATAATCCCTTCAGTTTGCCTTGAGGGCGAAATTCTTGAAGTAATCTTAGTTCTTTCATATCAAGGAATTTTCCCTTTCACTTCGGTTTACGCTTACGATCAGTTCTCAGCAACCGACATTTTGGAGGGTCCGGAGATTTCAATTTCACCCAAACAATTGCAAAAGGGCGGAAAAATAATTTGTTCGTACAAAGTTGAAGGGAACCGAGGTTTCGGGGACTTCAAAATAGGCCCGCTGAAATTGATTGTTTTTGATCCATTGTGTTTGTTTTCGCGTGAATTGATTTTAAAATCTAACATCTCCGCTCAAAGTGTTTCTTCACCCTCCTGTTCCGGACGGTCTCGATCTAACAAAAGAAAACGCGCTCACCCCGCTTGGGGACAGCCAAGCCACCCGCACGGGCCATAGTCTTGAGTTCTTCGGCCTTAAGGAATTTTCTCAGGGCGATGACATTCGGTCAATTTCATGGAGCAAAACCGCCCAAATGGGGAAACTTGTCCTAAAAACATTTGAATTAGATACCCGACCGGAGATAATTTTGGTTTTAAATACTGACACGCGAAGGATAAAGGGGTTTGGTTTTGGAAATAATTTAAAAAGGGCGATAAAATTGGCAGCTGGGGTACTCCTAGCAGCTTATGAATCCGGTTTAACGGTTTTCCTTGTCCTTCCGATTTCCGAACAGCCAGTCCTTTTAACACTTTTACCCTCCACAACCCAACAGGAATTTGTTTTTGATTTGTTGGCAAAGTTAGAGGGGTCGGAAATGGTGGATTTACCCCTTGACCCCGTTCTTTCCATACTTTTTGCAATTCAGGGACGTCAAACAAAAGTTTCTTTTTGGAGCATTGATGACGCGGAAATGATCAATTTTAACGAAAAACAAAAAGATGAAAACATGGACAAAGGTTTTTTTATTGATAGAATGGAGGAATTAGGTATCCCATTTAGGCTGTTACAAGCAAAAAAACCGCCCGCCCCCGAAATCGCCAATTCCAGAAACTTACAATGACGATGTCACCAGAAATATCGGCATCGGTTGTAACCGAGGAAATTGATTCCCCTCTTTCAAAGCCGGGCCTTGCCATTCTTTTCGTTTCATTTTTGCTTGCTTTTCCGCTATATTTCTCGATTCTTCTTTACTTCCATTTCAATTCACCCGAACCAAACCAATCACGCTCAAAAAAAGAAATCCCAGGAGGAAAAACATCTCTTGAGATCAGGGCCCTTCCAACCAAGTTAGAACTTCAACCGATCCCTCCAATTGACCCAACTTATTCAACCAAAGACTTCTTGGACAAAATGGTCTTTGTTGTAAATCCGACCCAATCTCACGTCCCAGACAGGTTATATTTGAGGGTAAGAAGTTTTGAGAATTTCTCCAGACACGGAATGGATTCTTTAAAGGAAACAAAAGTGAACCCGGATTTACCTAATTTCCTCATTTCCGGCGAGAGATCGCATTCATCCAATAAGCAATCATCAATAATTACCATGACTTTCTTGAGAAATTTTGAATCCACTTTACCTCACCCCCCCACGTTGTTATCTCTTGGAGGGCCGCAAGAATTCCTTCTGTTTGAAGATGGTTCAATTCAATTTCCGGCAACAATTTCTCCCGGAGATTCCTATGAGATAGAATTCGTTCCTCAGCCATTTTTTAGCGCAGATATAAAGGTTGCGAATCTTCCGAAGAGCAGCGTTTACCTTAGCGTGCCTTTTGACTCCTCCGGGGTGGAAGATATTTCGAGAGAAGCGGTTAAAGGAGCTTTTAACTCCTCTGAGAAAGCGGTTTCCATCGGACGCTACATAGAAAAAAATTTCGTTTATAACCGTTGGTCACCTGTAACGAAAAAGTCGCTCCACCCGGTGGTCGATTTCCTTAAGCACACAAAAGAAGGGCATTGTCAGCATTTTGCCGCGGGGGTCGTCTTGTTATGTCGTCTAAATGGGATTGGAGCAAGAGTAGCAGCAGGGTACCTTGCCTCGCGATTCCCAAAATCCTTTGACAAGCTTTTTGTGCCAAATGGCGAGGGTCATGCCTGGGCGGAAATACTTACCGACAAAGGGTGGGCAATCCTAGATGTCGCCGTTTCCGCTAGGAATAGAGAAATAAATTTCAAGCCTAGTTTCCCTCTTCCAACAACGGAAGAAATCAAGCGCCAAATTGAAAATGAGATTGAAAAAAACAAGAAAATTGGGTCGGGGAGATATCGCGAGGAGGGGGAATCCCTTGTAAAGCTTGAGAAGGAAGCGGATTTAACCGAAAATTCCAATTTAAAGTCTCCCCCAAGGGTCGAAAATCACCGATGGCCAGAGGGGTCGGAAACCGGAAAAGGATTCAAGCCCCAGGTCCCGGGGTCACTTTCGAAAAATCCGGAACTAACAAAAAAACACCTTAAAATCCAGGCCAAGAAAGAAAAAACGCTTGAAGGCCGTTATGATAGAAGAATAGTTTTTAGCGCAATCATTTTTATCATTTTCATCATCGAGATAAAAACAGGCG
>JACPTH010000354.1 GCA_016192885.1 bacterium
AAGCTTCGCGATTTTGAGACTCCACGGACAATAGAGTGGAATCGTCGGTGAAGAACAAAAAAAGGCGGCCTTCCGCGCAAATTGATAAACCTTGTTTTAAAAAAAAGGCATTCAAATTACCCACACACAAGATTACAATATAAAATTGCAATAAATCAAGGAATTAGGATTTTTGGTCCAAACCTAAGCGAAAAGAAAACAAGCCCGCCGCGAGGCGGGCTTGAAGTTTGACTTTCTAATCGAGAAACGCTATTCGGTCTTCGAGGAATCGTCACCGCTCGGGTGCTCGTCAGCTGGTTTATCGGTTTTTTCGGTGTCATCCGCCGGGGGGGTATCCGTATCTCCGCCAGTATCACCGCCCGTTTCGCCTTTTAGGACAAGATCCACTTTGCAATCTTCGCATTGCCCTGCGGCCTGGAATTCCTTGTTGCATTTGGGGCAAGCAAACACGTCCGCGGGGGTCTCAGTGTCACCAGAATCAGGAGTAACCTCGGTTTCGCCCCCGGAGTTCTCGGTTGGCGCAGCGGTTTCGTCAGTTGTGCCCTCATCCGGTTTGGCGGCGGATTCTTCTTCAGCAAAAAGGGGAATTGAAACAAAATTTCCGTAAAAGCCTAGCGCCAAAAAAAGCGCCAAAAAAACGAGCAAACCTTTCTTCACAAATTTCTCCTTATATTTCAATTATAAAGTGGACAGACACGCATAAATAGAAAACAGACTAAGTAGGAAACCGCTGAATACTTCTTAGATGTTCCTCCTTTTTTAGTGAAATACATTTTATTCTAAATTATATGTACTTGCGCGGGAGATTAGCACAGGGGAAAAACTTTTGCAACTAGGAGAAGCTATTTTTAAAGAAATTTTTCGAGCAGAATCCTGTGGGTACCTTCCCCAAGGTGATCCGGAATGAAGCGCTTTTTTTGGAAACGGAGGTGAGAAATGTAAAAATCCAAAGCAGGAACGTTACTTGGATCGACGGTCAACTCCAGGCGTTTAAAGCTCCGAGAAGACAAATAATCACAAAGCGAACGCATCAAGTGCGTCCCCCGCCCGCAACGTCGCTTTCCCTCAATTACCGCAAAACTAAATAAAAAAATCGAGTTTTTATTGAATTTTTGGAAAACAATCGCTTCCGCGGTTAGTTTTTCGCTCTCCTCCAACCCAAAAATTTTTCCGGAATGGGAGAAAAGAACAAGTTGCTCGAAAGTTAACCCTTGCATCCCAAACGCTTCCCGTTCAATTATCGAAACCTCTCGCAGTAAGGTTTTGTCGCGAGATGAGATACGAATAAACTCTCCATGGTTAGGTGAGGTCGGCAATTTTAACCCCTAACTTTGGTTCATTTGCGGGTGAAGTTGCAAAGCGGCTTATACTTCCCTCGGCAAGAACATAGATTCCCTCTCCTTGCCTTGAGCCTACAAAACCGACCAAATGGTCGGCGGAAGAATACCTTCCTTGAATGCAACCATCTTTTCCCGCAAAAACGATATCATCTAACTCGGTTCCAACGGCTACTCCTAGTTTATGGCACCCCCCAAGAACCGGTTTCCCGTTCAACCTAATTTTTCCTTTTCTGCTAGTCCGGTTTTGGACAAGGACTAGATCCGGAACTCCTTGGGTGGCGGCAAAAATCAGATCTTCGGTTTGATCGAAGCAGGCAAAAATAATCTTACCTGAAAGGATATTTCGATAAAGCAGGTTTCCGTCAATTCCAAGAAGGATTATTTCCCCAAACTCCGTTCCAAAAAGTAGATCACCCTGATTTGAATCAATTTCATGGAAACAGGCTTTTCCCGCATATGAAAAGGAGTGCAGCACATTTCCCAAACTATCAATCGCGGTGAGGTTATTATCTCCGAACAAAAAGGCGACCCGTTCGCTTCCGCAAAGGGATGAGATATCGTAATTTACATCAACGACGTGGGAAAACCGCCGATTGTTCAGGTAAATGCGGCATTTCCCGTCGGATTGAAGAAGCGCGAATGAACCCGATTCGAACAAGTGGACGTTTGAAAAGTCGCCTAAAAATCGAAAAACCTCGGACCCATCAAGCCTGAAACCGATTATTCCGCTATCGGAAACAAGAATGACTAGATCCGCTTGAGGCGATACTGACATCCCAAAAATTTTTCCGACCAAAAGGCTGGTTTTGAAAACCTCTTCACCGCAATCATTTAAGCAAAGCAATGCATTGCTTCCATTCCACAAAATTACATACTCAACCCCGTCGGGCCCAACCCAACTTTGAATCAGGGGTTTCTCTCCTGAACGGGGAGGTTCAAGCTCGGTTCTCCAAGATTTTTTGAAAAAGACACTTAAATGAGGTTGGGAAGAGAGAATTTCAAAATCGGAGAACTCGATTCGACTCAAATCGCGTCCGGAACGAGAACGCAACAACCCTACAATGCCTTCGGAAGAAGCAAACCAAATAAATTGCCCGTCGAAAGAAATGCAAGCACGAAGCAAGGAAAATGGGAATTGTTGTTCCCAGATTGCTTTTCCAAGGTTATCTAGTATGGAAATTTTCCCATGGCAAGAGTAGAGCAAGGTTTGCGCCGCGCCGGAGGCATATGAAATTCCGTCTACGCGCATTTTGAGGTTTTCTTTCCAAATTCCAAAACCCTTTACGCAATTGATGCAAATAATTTCATCACGGCTATTGATGGCAACCATGATTTCACCGTCTTGGCTTAAAACGATATCCTTTATTGGGTTTAAACCCATGAACGGGTCATAGGGCTTTCCATTTTTTGCAATTGTAATTACGCCTTCGTCTTAAGAAGGTTTCGATAAGTCCATTTTGAACGAAAAGATTGGTCCATTAAGATAACAGTTGGATCGTGCGTAATTAAAGCAAAAAAATTTCCAGAAAGGCTTGCTACTCCCTTTGCGGAATTTAACCCCCGCTTTTTCCAAACTGATTCACCGCGGGGTCCATGCAAAGCGACGGAACCGTCATCAAGGACAAGCAATGAATTACAAGTTTGGGATAGGCTCAAAAAACGGGCTTTGCCGTCAGTTGGGACGGAAAAAAGTGATTTGCCTTGAGAATCAAGGAGGGATAAAGAACCGTTAACTTCTAGAATGGCGATGGGGTATTCACTATCAACCGCATCCATGGCTTGAATAGGCTGAACCTTTTTCCGCCATGATTCAAGAAATGTCACCTTTGGTTGGGGGGTTACCATAAACAAGCTCCTATAAATTCAAAGTAAGCCTTCAGCTATCAGCGGTCAGCATTCACCAAAAAACCTAGGAAATTCTTTAGCCGCCACACCACTTCAATAAATATCAAACTTTGA
>JACPTH010000208.1:0-2485 GCA_016192885.1 bacterium
CTTACCTGGGAAATCAATAGGGGTCATACTAGAAAATTTGGGTGCGGTTTTCTTAGATGGCAAAAAATGTCGAGAACTCTTTCGGCTGAAATTTCACATGCGCTAGAACCTCATATTGTTAGCGCTCTAGGAAGCGGCGCGGACCTTGAAGTTGTCTCCGCAGAACTAGCTTGAATCCAATGGAGAATGAAGCTACGTTACACTCAAAAATTAGCAATCAAAAATCAAAAATTCCACTTCTTGCTATCACTGACTCCATATTATATCATTCACAGGTTATCCAGGGCAAACGTGAAAAAATTGATTTTCCAAAAATTCGACCGGCCATTGATGCGGGTTTCAGAGGTTGAAAAGTGCAATTTAGGGTATTTTTTCACAGCTTCTGACCGCTGATAGCTGAAGGCTTACCTAAAAAAAAGGGGGAAAACGGAAATGATAAGAAAGCTTGTGATAATAGGCTCAGGGCCTGCAGGTTTTACGGCTTCTCTATATACCTCGCGTGCTAATTTAGCACCCCTTCAATTTGAGGGATTTCTTAGCGGCGGACAACCTGGCGGACAATTGATGACGACCACTGAAGTGGAAAACTACCCTGGATTTGAAAAGGGAGTTTCCGGACCGGATTTGATGTTGCAAATGCGCTCTCAAGCGCAAAAATTCGGCACTGAAATGATAGCCGAAGATGTTGAAGTTGTTGATTTTATGCATCACCCGTTTCGAATTTTTACCAGAAACCATACGGTTGACGCCTTCGCGGTAATTGTTGCAACCGGGGCCACGGCAAAAATTTTGGACATTCCAAGCGTGAAAACATTCTGGGGGAAAGGGGTTTCCGCGTGCGCAACGTGTGATGGCGCTTTGCCGCCATTTCGAAATCAAATATTGGCGATTGTCGGGGGCGGTGATACGGCGATTGAAGAGGCGACTTTTCTTTCAAGATTTGGCGCGAAGGTTGTTATCATCCATAGAAGAAACGAATTTAGGGCGAGCAAAATTATGCAGGAGAGAGCTTTCAAAAATCCGAAGATAGAGGTTATCTTTGATTCGGTAATAGACGAGGTTATTGGGGGCGATTTTGTGACCGGTTTGAAATTGAGAAACGCAAAAACAAATGTTACAAGTGAATTTAAATGCCGCGGATTGTTCATGGGAATCGGTCACACGCCCAATACAGCCTTTCTCGACGGACAACTTCGGTTGGATGAAAACGGCTATATTCTCGTTAAACACCCTAGTTCCTATACCTCCGTTGAGGGGGTTTTTGCCGGGGGTGATGTTCATGAGGTTTCTTATGCTATTTCCTCGCAAAGCACGGATAGAGCGCTAAGAGTACTTTTTGAAAAGGCCCTTTATCTCACGGGTTCCAAAGGAGCAGTTTTGCTTATTCCCCAAGAGAAGACCAAACAGATGGTGCCCCTTCTCGAAAGCCTCCCTTATGAATTTCCAATCGAAAATTTGGACGACCAAATTTCTACGGTATTTTTCCAAATTTTTCTCGATGGTAAAACGTTGGAACTCCGCAAAAAAGACGCGCTACTTCGCGAAATTAGTTTCATTCCAAATTTAGGACCTACGATATTGTTTCCTATTCGAGTTTCAACAAAGCCGATCGGACTATTTTTCCTTTTTAGGGAAACATTATCGCCCGATTTTTCTGAAAATCACCTTTCCACTTTGGAATTGCTGGCGCCTTTTATGGGAATTTTAATTGAAAACTCACAATCATATACGAAACTGATTCATGCAAATTCTAGGCTATCGGCACTTTATGATATTTCGAGAAAAACCGAATCCTTAATCGATCTTCGTGACACTTACGAAGCATTGGAGGGCGTAGTAAAAAATTTTATCGAATCTGATGTAATTAAGCTTTATCTTCTAAATTTGGAGGGGACCTACCTGTATAACCGCATTAACTTAGGAGAAGCTCCCTTTGACGATAAGATAAGAATCGGGGATGGTCCAATTGGTAAGTCAGCTCTGGAGCGAAAACCTCTTTTGACTTTTACCGAAGCGTTTAAATCAGTTTTAATTTTGCCTTTGATAGTTTCTGAAAAACTTGTCGGAGTAGCGGCCATTGCAAGCAGAAAATCATATGCATATCGGGACGAAGATATTATTGGGCTGCGAATCATAACAACCCAAATCGCGTCAATAGATGAGCTTTTTAAGGATTTATTACGCCTTCGAGGCTTTACTCAGCATATTCTTCAAAGTATGACATCAGGGGTTCTTATTTTTGACAATATGGGTCGGGTGACCTTGTCTAACCCAGCCATGGATAGACTTCTTAAACACCCAATCCTTGAGGGTTCGACTCTTAAATCCCAACAGGAGGCATATTCCCCGGAGTTAGTGAAATTCCTAAATGAAGTTTTGGAATCCAAAATAACCGTTGAGAATGAAAGAATCATTTTGAAACAGGCTTCGCCCCCAAGAACCCTGGAAGTTAATGCGTTTCCATTTCTTAGCGAAACTCAAATTC
>JACPTH010000208.1:2491-5997 GCA_016192885.1 bacterium
CGCGCAGAAAGGCTATCCGCACTTGGAAGACGTGCCGCGGGGGTGGCGCATGAAATTCGCAACCCATTGACCGGAATTAAAATGATTGTACAAATTCTGTTATCGGAATTATCCTCCCAAGATTCAAAACGGGAGCCGCTTGGAATAATCCTAACCGAAATAGGGCGCCTGGAAAAAATAATTTCAAATCTATTGGGGTTTGCCCGCCCGAGCAAGCCACAGGCGGTTTTGATTGCTCTTTCCGAAATCCTGGAAACTTGCATTTTGCTTCTTCAAAATCAAATTTCCAAGCTTGAACTGGATTTGATTCGTTCATTTCCCGATCATGAAATTCGGATTACCGGTGATCCCGATCGATTGAAACAAGTTTTCCTGAACATCCTGAAAAACGCAATAGAAGCTTCGAGCTCAAAGGGAACCCTATCCGTCGGATTGCTATATACAATCGAAGAAGCCATAGTTTCCATTTCAGATTCCGGGAGCGGAATTCAAAAAGAAAAAATAAAAAATATTTTTGACCCATTTATGACCACCAAGGATGAGGGAACCGGGTTAGGTTTGTCCATCGCCCTGAGAATTGTCGAAGACCATGGAGGCAGAATCGAAGTGGAAACGACGGAAAGAATGGGTTCGAAATTCTCCGTTCATTTGCCCCGTACATTATGAAAAAAAAGCCCCCAAAGTTTTTTGTACTTGGAATTACCGGCCCTATCGGATCAGGAAAGAGTACCCTTGGGGAAATCTTAGCTTCCGCCGGAATTCCAAATATTGAGGTCGATCAAATTGGCCATCAAGTTCTACAGAATTTTTCAATTCAACAGGCGTTAATAAAGGAATTCGGAACTTCAATTCTGCTTTCCGACCAAAACATAGATAGGAAAGCTCTAGGTAAAATAGTATTTTCGAATTCGACTTCAATGGAAGCCTTAAATGAGATTGTCCATCCTCCAATGATAAAACTTGTTGTCGAACGAATTTCGAAGGAAAAGGCGCAAGGAGCAAAAGCCGTTGCTTTAATTGCAGCTCTATTGTATTCAATGAAGTTAAACAAGTATTGCAACAAAATCGTATACATGAGAGCTTCTCCCCATGCCAGACTTTCTAGAATCGTCGCTTCACGGGGGCTTTCACAAGAGGCTGCAAGAGCCAGATTACTCGCCCAAGACCCTGAGCCCAACAAAGGTCCCAAGGTAATTTTCTGCGAAAACACTCAAACTATTGATGCGCTTTCTTCTTGGGCGAAATTCAATCTCCCCTTACTTTTTAAAGACTAAGGCCCTTTTTTGCAGATTTCTCAAACTTAGTATAGAGTATTTGATGATAATGGGCGAAACCAAAGCGCGCAATTGCGTAGGATCCGGCTTGCCGCATAAAAAAAATGTGCGCCAAGACGCACCCGATCTTACTTTAAAAAAATGTATTATGAGGTGTCACACCTGATATGGGAAAGCGGGAGTCAGATGTAGGGCGCGGAAGTATTATGGGTGCTCTCGCGGGTGATGCCGCAGGGGCTTTCCTTGAATTTTTAGGGAGAACCCCAACCCTCAAAGAAGTGGAAGGAGCCATGAAAATGCCTGGAGGAGGCCATTTTCGCCTCGCTCCCGGACAAATCACCGATGACGGTGAATTGACTCTTTGTCTCATTCAAGCCCTTTCAGAGAGCAAATCCTTCGAAATCGAAAGAATCGCCTGCTGGTATGCGAAATGGGTGGAGTCAAACCCCTTTGACGTAGGAAATACAACCAGACTATCTATTGGTTGCACTCGAACGGAAATTGGAAGAAAAGCGGCCATGGAAAAAGGGCTTGCCGAAGCAATGTCAATTTCCGCCCGAACCTTTTGTCTTGAATCAAAAGCCAATGGAAGTCTAATGCGCGCGGCGCCTATAGGTGTCTGGGGGCATCGATTCTCAGATAGCGAGTTAGCCCATTACGCCAAGCTTGATTCTTGTCTTTCGCATCCAAATCCCTCCTGTTGGCAGGCTGTTGCATGCTATATCATTGCCATAGCGGAGCTAATGAACTCTAACGACAGAGTTCGCGCGTTTGACCGGGCAAAAAACTGGGCGATGCGGAAAGCCGAAGATGAAGTGATTGAGTGGCTTTCATTAGCTGAAACAAACAAGAAGACTCCATTTCAACCTCAGGATGGTTTCGTGAAAATAGCTTTCACGCACGCTTTCAGGCACCTTTTTCTGGGAACAAGCTATTCCGAAGCTATTCGGGAAACATTGTTAGGAGGCGGCGATACGGATACTAATGCCTGCATCGTGGGGGGGCTCATAGGGGCCGCTGACGGTTTTGAAAAAATCCCGGCGGTAATGAGCGATGCCGTTGTGAATTGCGATTCTTCTAAAGGGAACCATTCGCGTCCTGATTTCCTTCTTCCGAAGAATGTTTTTCCTTTTTTAAATAATTTGATTTCCCCAAACTCGTGACTGGCGACTTTCAATTGTTTATTGTAAACGTTCAGCCATCAGCTATCAGCTGTTAGCTAAAAGCGCTGAGTAATGCGGTTTAAGAATGCAAAGAAACTTGAAATGTTGAGGGGCTCTCAAAGTTTGACATTTATGGAAGTGATGTGGCGGGTAAAGAATTTCCTAGGTTTTTTGCTGAATGCTTACGGCTTATTTTAATGGGGTTGATATTTCATGGATTCAAAAGTTGCTGAAATAATTAGCGCAGGTACCGAATTGCTTCTGGGCGAGATAATTGACACGAACGCGGTTTTTCTTGCTCAAAAGCTGCGCGATCTTGGTATTTTTCTTTTTTTTAAATCCACGGTTGGCGACAATCGCGAAAGGTTAGCGGAAACGATAAAAAGAGCATTTAATCGATGCGATGTCGTGATAACCACTGGTGGTTTAGGGCCTACCGAAGATGACCTTACCCGAGAGGCTATCTCGGATGTCATGGGGGAAACTCCGACGGAGAATACTGAATTAATTAGGAAGCTTTCGGAACTTTTTTCTTCAAGAAAAAGGCCCATGCCTGAAATAAATCGCAAGCAAGCATGGCTAATTCCGAGCGCCGTTCCCTTGGAAAATCCAATAGGTACAGCATGCGGTTGGTACATTGAAAAAGGGGGAAAAACGATAATCGCTTTACCGGGTCCCCCGCATGAAATGGAAAAAATGTGGAACGAACGGGTCGTTCCTCGTCTGCCCAAGCCTAGTTCGTGTATTTATTACACTACATTTCACGCGCTGGGGCTCGGTGAGGGAAACATAGCTCAACTTCTAAAAGAGTTCACCTCAATTTCCAACCCAAGCGTTGCCACATACGCCAGAGTTCATGGGGTCGATGTTCGAATTGCGGCTAATTCAAGCTCAATTGAAACTGCCAGGGAACTTGCCTTTCCCGTTGAGAGGCAAGTTTATAGCTTAATTAGGGATTACATTTACGGAAGGGATGGGGATTCAATCGGCCAGGTTATCGGAAGGTTATTAACTGATAAAAGTCAAACAATCGGAGTTATCGAATCTCTCACAGGCGGGCTAATTAGCG
>JACPTH010000355.1 GCA_016192885.1 bacterium
CGAAAATTTCATGCCGGCATCGATATCCGAGCAAGGAGAGGAACACCTATTTTTGCCCCCATGGAAGGTTTGGTGCTTGAAACAGGTTTCAATCGCGGTCTTGGGCGATCGCTTAAAATAGCCTGTGCTAATCAAACAATTCTTACGTTCGCCCACCTTTCAAAATTTCATTGTAAAACAGGGAAGAGAGTTCGAAGGGGAGATTTGGTTGCCTATGTCGGGTCTTCGGGTTTAACAACCGGTCCCCATCTCCATTTTACCGTGAAGCGGAATGGTCGTTTTATTAACCCTATTCACCTCCTAACTCCAGTTTCCAAATAATTGATGTTTGGTGGTCCCTCCTCGCTTCTTTAAACCAAAAAATAGTAATTCAAAAAATTGAGAGTTTCTTTTGAAAATGCCGAAGTAATGTTTAGTAATTAGGCAACCTAAATTGCTCGATATGAAGAGCGTTCGCCTAGGTTAAGAAAGATGTTGAGCCACCAAAAGTTTCGGGTCTTGGGAATCCGCAAGCACAAAATGATTGAAGGCAGAGTACTTTCCGCCTTGCTGGGGCGCCCATCATGAATCATTTTCGCTTTGAGCTCTTTTTGTTCTTTGGTTTCTTTTCTTGTTTTTCATTGTTTCCATCTCCAAAAGTTTTTGGAAATTCTAATTTGTTTCATGAGATGGATGGTAGTAAATCCCTAGACCAAGCCCTAACTTCTTACGAAAGCGGTTATCGCGAATACCGTGAAGGTAACTTTATTCACGCGGAACAACTTTTCCAAAAGGCTCTAGAAAATGAACCTAATTTGATTAAAGCCCACTATTGGTTGGGTAAACTATATCGCGAAATGGGGATGTTAAAGGAATCAGTTTTTCATTGGGAGGAAACACTTCGATTGAAAAAATTAATTCAGGATAGGCGATTGGCGCTTTCAATAAAAGACAACGAATATCCGGCCCTTTCCCAAATTTCCTCAACCAAGGTTAAAATAAAAAATGCTAAGGAGTCATATGTTCGCTCCCAAAATTTTCTTCGAGAAGGGCATTGGGATGGAGCACTTGCTGAAGTAAAGGCTGCGGTTTCGCTCTACCCCGGAAACTTGGAGTATCTCGCTTCTTTGGCTCGTTTACAGAAAGATTTGGGAGATTATCATGGGAGTCAAAAATCTTATGAAGAACTGTTGAAAATTCCCACCGTTTCGGTTGATCTGGGGCTAGAAGCCCTTGATCACTTGGTTCCCGGGGGAAAAAGGGCTTTTTCAGTTCAGCCGCTTAAAGAGTTTTCAAACAAGTTTCCCGGCAATTTGAAAATCGCATCGCGCCTTCAAGCTCTTCAAAAAAATGTAGAGGAGCCGTTTTACCCCCTTGGGAAAGTTGTTAAACGAGAAAATGGCCAGGTTATTTTAGATATAGGGTTCAACCAGGGGTTAAAACTTGCCGATGAATTCAGATTAAAGTTTCAATCATTTCGACATGGAAATCCAATCTTAGGCAACCCTCCCGGAGAGATCTTGGGGAGAGCAATGGAAGAGGTATCTGGAGACCTGTTGCTGACTAAGGTGTTTGCCAATTCTTCATGGGCCCTTATCCAAAGGGAATTGGGTTTTGGAGTGAAGGAAGGTGATCTAATTGAAATCAAAAGTCCAAGCATCCGATCAGGAAACTAAATTGATTGCGGAAAATCGAAAGGCTTTTCATGATTACTTCATTCTTGAAAAACTTGAGGTTGGGATAGCTTTGGTTGGTTCTGAATTAAGGCCTTGCCGCGAAGGAAGGGTTGTTTTAAAAGATTCTTTTGCCGATGAAAGAGATGGAGAATTGTGGCTCCACGATGTTCATATCGGGCAGAATCAGTTCTCAAACATTTTGAACCATGACCCGCTTAGAACTAGAAGACTTCTGGCACATAAAAGGCAGATTTTAAAGATAAGGCAGAAAGTTACGAATGTGGGGATTTCCTTGGTTCCTTTGAGGATTTACTTTCGAAAGGGAAGAGTGAAAATTGAATTGGCCCTTGTAAAGGGAAAACGCCAGTATGATAAGCGTGAAACTATTGCAAAGAAAGATTTAAAACGTGAGATGGAACGCGAGTTTAATAAAAGGGGATAGGTACAAGATGGTTCCTGAATCTTTTAAACCTTTTTTATCAGTCCTTTTGATTTTTCTTGTACAAATTCATTTCCCTTCGGTTTCTTGGGGGCAAGAAAACCAAAGAAGCGAAAAAGGGTTTGTAAACGCCAAAGATCTTGCCCATTCGTTGGGCCTTTCTTATCATTGGTTTCCAATGCAAAAGATGGTCATTCTTTCAAAGGGAACGAAGATGATGCGGTTGATTGTTAATCAAACCAACGCCGTGGCGGATAATACGCAAATCGTTCTCCCTTCTCCGCCTCTTTTGATTGAAGGTCAGGTAATGGTTCCCGCCCAAGTTGTTATTAAAACCTTTGGAACGGAGTCCGCCATTCCCACCCAAGACTCAAAATTTCCAAAGGAAGAGGAAACGAAAGAAACCGAAGTTCCTAATTTTCCCGCCGTTGAAAGGGAACCCCCTTCCCCCAAAGCAACGCAGTCGGCAAAGATTAAACCCGAAGTTGCTTCTCTTGAATCTGAGGAAGATGAGTCTATCCTTTTAGCGGTTCGTCACTCGATCCGAGAGGATCAAACCCGCGTTGTACTCGAATTTGACGGGAATGTTTCGTTCAAATCCGAGATATTAGGGAAAAATAAATTCAAACTACGAATCGATGGTTGCAAAAATATTATTCCGAAAAAGCGTTCCAATCCTGTTGGCCGGGAACTTGTTAGCATGGGAATTAACAGCGGTTCTGACAGAAAAGGTCTGGTAATTTCATTTGAGTTGACCGACGGAAGCGTTCAGCCTATTGTTGAGACTGTCGCCGACCCCTATAGAGTGATTCTAACTTTTAAAGCTTCGCCCGAAGCAATTGCTTCTTCATCCCTTAGCTTGGAAAAAAGACTTGCGAGCGCAGCGGGAGTTCTTACGGGTGCAACTCAAACCGCAAAAATTCCCCCAACTAAAATTCCAATTACCGCCAGTGAAACAGAAAATATAAACGGGACTTTTTTGAAAATTGCTTCAACGAGTGAGCCGTCATTAACCCTTAATCCGGTTGCGACTACCACTGAGCCGATTCCGGATTTCAAAATCGAAGTTCCCCTTGCAACCATTAGTCGCCAAATTTTTTTGGGAAGAACAGTAATAATTGATCCTGGACATGGCGGTTCTGATTTTGGAGCTAATGTCCCTGGATTGGAAAGTGAAAAACTTATAACGTTGACAATCGCTCAAAAACTTAAGCAAGCGCTTTTAACTGCCGGTTTAAACGCAGTTTTATTGCGTACAAAGGATATTGAAATTTCCCAATCCGAGCGAAATTCCATGGCAAACCGCGCAGGCGGGGATCTTTTGGTTTCCTTGCATGTTGGAGCCTCGCAGGACGAAAGCCTCGAAGGATGTTCCTGCCTGCTTTTTGACGGAAAAGGTACAAGTTTCGACCTGGAAATAGGCTCAAAACTTTCCCCGCAGCTAATTTTCAATGAATGGTATCGAACATATAGGTTTGATCTTGCCAAATTCATGGCGACAAAAATAAGAGATCGAATGATAAACCATCTTTCAATATCAAACAGAGGAGTCAAGTTCCTTCCCCTTTTTCCATTGAGGTTTTTAGTGATTCCTGCAGTAATGGTAGAAGTTGGTGTATTGACCCATCCCACCGAGGGGAAGAAATTAAGTTCCCCCGGCTTTAAAGATGCCATTGCTAGGTCAATAACTAATGGAATTGTGGATTTTTTCAACTCAATTAGAGTTAATCAGGATTAGGGGGGAAAATGATTCAAAATAAAAAAAGAACCAGGCAAAAACAAGAAAACTTTCTGTTTTTTTTAATGGGAATCATTCTTTTAGGTCTTTTGATTTCTGGTTATTTTCTATTTGTCGGAAAAATTTTGCCTGGAATTTCATCTTCAGGAACAAAAATCCCAAGTTCAAATCATTCGGAATCAAAAAAAACTACTCTCCCCTCACTTAGGGATGACCAGGGAAATGAACAATCCGGGCAAGCTATGAATTTATACTTTGCCGCTAAGGGTCAGGACAAATTAGTGAAAGAGATCCGTCGGATTTCTACCGGGGAAAAAACCATCATCGCAATAGCGATAAATTTGATTAACGAGCTAATTAGGGGGCCATTTTCCCCGGAAGCTCGCCCCTTGATTTCGCCAGGTTCTCAACTTAGGGCGCTTTTCTTCCATAAAGGAATTTTCTATGTGGATTTCTCGCGGGAGTTCATTGAGAATCATCCTGGTGGGGCGCAGGAGGAAGTATTGACGATTTACTCGATTGTAAACACTTTAACCGAATTGGACTCAAAGGCTAAAGTAAAATTTCTGGTTAACGGAACTGAAATTGATTCTCTTCGTGGGCATGTTGCCCTACGCCAATTTATTACAAGATTTGATTCGCTTCTATAAAGAAACGGAAAGAAAATATTGGGGAATTCTTTTCGGAAACAAAAGACAAAAATTTGTCTTTCCCAAACACTTAATTTCTGCTTGCTAATGCAAAAACCCCGGAGCGACTACGGCCCAAAAAAGGGTTCTAGCTTCTAGCCCCCATAAGTTGAAGACGCGAACCCGTGCAAAGGGCACCCTACTCTGTCGATTCCACCGGGCTGGGTGGTCGGGATAAAGGGAAGTTTTTTTTGCGGACAATTTAACGACACGTTACCACTTAAGTAGGGGCTAAGATCGGTTATCGCTGCAGGATATTCCCCTTTGTGCTCGATGTTGTAGTACTCGCAAGTTCGGCTCAATAAAGCAGTTTGTTCGAGACAACGCTTCTCAAAGGCTCTTTCGCGGGCCCTATTGAAATTAGGAACGGCAATCGCAGCTAGAATCCCGATAATGGCGATAACAATCATCAGCTCAATTAAAGTAAAAGCACGGCGATTTTTTTGAAAAATTCTCATTTCTTTCAAAATACCTAATGTTTGTGATAAATGTCAAGCTCTACAAAAAGTTTTGTCAAAAAGTTTCTTTAATTTTTTCCATAAACCTCCTTGGAGTAATGCTCCGGCTCAAAATAGAAACTTGAGAATTAATCGACGAAAAAACTGCAAGGTTTTGCCAGCTTTTTATCAGTTACTGTCATTAAAAATGTTAAACGCTGTTTGTGACGGTTTTTGTGGAAGCTTGAAGTGCGGTATGGAAATTGCTATAATGTGGAACTTTTTATTTTTCAACGAAGTTGAGGTACACAGATTGTGATAAATTTAAAAAAGCTTATTTTCAAAGGGGTCTGGTTTGTACTGGTCCTGGGGTGCATTTTTGTTTCTCTATCAGGTTGCCAGGGCGGTGGGGGCGGGGGTGGGGGTGGCGGAGGCGGGGTAGGAACGGGGTTACCCGCTTTCCACACCGAGTTTTCCGTTTATCCAGCTAGAATTGGTGGTTATGGAGTAGCTTACAATGTTTCTGTGGCCCTCCGCGAAACGAGGGGCGATCCCATTGATTTGAATTCCATGAGAACTTATAGAACCTATTCAGATGATTCTTGGCAATCTATTTATTATTACCAGGGCTCTCCCGATTACGTCCAAGGGTACATGTTTGACGTTCCGGGAGCTCAAAGTACGAATATCAGAGATGCGGTAATTTCCGATATTAGTTCATCATACAACCGTGATCTTAGAAAAATTCAAGGATTTGAACGTAGAACAATTTCAACCCAGGTAATGGTGGGAAGTCCCTACCAAAGTCGGCCAAGCTGGTTTACCGGCATTTTTATTACGAATAGCGATTATAAATATTTTAAGCAAGCTGGGAGGCAAGGAATCAAGTTTTGGGTTAAATTAGAGGGCTACGATTACCGAATTAATGATTCGTATAACATATATTTGCCCCTTGATATTCGCTTTGATTACGATCCATACGATCCATATAATACCGGAACCGGAACGGGGACTGGTACCGGAACTGGAACCGGTAATCCAAATCCCTACGACCCTTACGGCGCCATTAATAAATAATTGATGAGGAGGTTCTAAAATGTTCCATCGTTACTTTTTTTATTGTTTATGTGTCCTCTTGTTGACTGTTCCAATTGAAGCAAGTAATTTTAATCCATTTGAATTGGAAATTAATCTTTCAAAAGATTTTGAGGTTGAAAGAGTCGATTCCTATCCAGGCCAGCCAGGAAATCCTGTTCCGCCGGGGCCTCCCGTTGGCGGAGGTTTCCCGACATATCCTCCTTACAACCCTTCTCCAAGTTATCCAGGGTATGAATCAGCCTCTCAACTCTATCAAAGAGGGTTGAACGCGTATAGTCAATCTGATTTTAGAAATGCTATTTCATACTTTACCCAGTTCTTAGACAGATTTCCATATGATTTAAAGGCGGGTGAAGCTTGTTTTTACTGCGCGGATTCCTACAAGCAACTAAATGATTTTTACAACGCCATAACACTTTTTAGACGGGTCGTAAACCAATATCCCTCATTTAAAAAAGTGGATGAAGCTGCATTTTTCATCGGGTTTTGCCTTGTAAAAGTAAATGATTTTTATGGGGCTCTCGGGGAATTTCGTTCATTTGTCGTTAAATTCTCTTTAAGCCATTTGGTCGACAATGCGTGGTATGTTTCCGGACGCACCCACGAGCAAATCCAAGACATTCAAAATGCAATCTTTTGCTACCGAAAAGTTGTTTATGAATTTCCAAACTCAGAAGTATACCGGGCTTCCAGAGACCGTTTAAATGCATTGGAGGGAAACCACCCACCGACCTACCCGCCGACCAATCCACCTTATCCTCCCACTTATCCCCCTATAAATGTATCCGACCGGGAACTTTATGATCGTGGCCATTCCGAGTTGGTCCGAGGAAATTATCCTAAGGCGATTAGTTACTTTTCGGAACTTATTGAAAGATACCCTCAGTCCGACCTGGCCGAC
>JACPTH010000468.1 GCA_016192885.1 bacterium
AAATTTGTATTTCACTTTAAACTTATTTCTTCCTATAGCAGAAAGATGAAAAACTTCCTAAGCCTTAGCCTTATTTTGGGGAGTATTTTGAAAAGGCTTTCTTTCCAGAGCGATACAATATCACAATAGTCGGTTGTAAGCAAATGTTTGAAACTCCCCGGACATGTTGAAACTGAATGATAACAACAAATGAGTTTTGGGAAAATCATTTTGATGATACGAATCTTCCATGTGCTGGCTTTAATTATTTTCCGAGATCTTTTTTAGGCAGGAATTAATGTCTGCTCGCGCCTTTTTATGCTTTTCTTCATACGCTAAAGTCAAACCATCTACTAGGAAAGAATAGTTTTGAAATTGTTCCTGGAGCATCTCGAAAAAAATATCAATTTCAAATTGAAGTGGATTGATTAGAAACTTCCAATTGATATCTTTTGCGAAACCCGAGGTTTTGGGATCGTTAGAAAGCCCTATCCAGGGAATTCCAAGAATAGTCGCTAGAACGCACCCATGAAATCTCATTGAAACCAGAACATCCAAGCAAGACAATTCCCGAAAAACATCCTGAGTTTTCTCGAACATCTTAATTGGCGCAACACCACCGGAATTACTGTTCCAAATTATTTCATCCTCTTGAGGTTGAAACGCAATCGGAATCAAAGAATACATTTGTGCGTTCTTTTTTTCCCAAAGGCAAAATTGCTCTGCGATTTTTTCAGATCCGGGGACAGACGCTCTCAAAATGACGCCAATCGTACGCTTTTCATTGACCTTTGAAAAGCCTAGGTTCGAGGGTTTGGCATTCAGGAAAACCAAATCTGCGGTTATTGGCGCAATCAAGGGGGGCGGGGGAAGCGCCTTAAGGGTGTCCGCGGCGATGGAATCACGGACGGAAAGGTAATCAGAGAAATCTAAAACGATACGAGTTAAAATAACTAAAATACCGCTTGGATAAAAAAAATTGCGATTTTCAGAGCTTGAAGACGCATTTAGGCCGGATTCCCAGGGGCCTAACCCTTGGCCGGGTAACAATACTCTTGCGCCCAATATCTTTCCGAGGAAGATGTAAAAAAGATAGTAAATCAGGCTTTTACTACTAGTCGCCGACTGAAGAACGCTACCCCCTGGAACTACAATTGCCTTGGAATTTGCTAAAGTTTCAAGCGTTTCGAAGAAATCGCTTCTAGAAACTGTCTCCACATGCGGAACATCGATGCCAGATATGCTAGTATCTCTGTTTAGAAGCTTCCATCGTATATCCGGACGGAGTTCCTGCGCTTCTTTGAGAAAGGTTCTCCAAAGCAATTCATCCCCAAGATTTTGGAAACCAAAATATCCAAGAAGAAG
>JACPTH010000469.1 GCA_016192885.1 bacterium
CGATTATCCTTAATTAATTTTATTAGATTATTAAATACTAAATATTTTCTTCAATTTGAATTATTTTTTATAATTTTTTCGGCTTCTTTTACGTGTAGTCCAAATATTCCTGCTGGTTCCGTTGGGACATCAAGATGATTATCGATGGACGAGTCATAAACGGGTGTTCCGGTCCCAGAGGCAACTTTAAGAGGATTAGCGGGAACTTGGGAATTTTCCGGTTGGTTAGTATTCTCAGTTCCACTCGGAGGGTTTTGACTTGGGGGTGCTGCAGAAAGAGGGGATGCCGTCCCCGCTAAATTTGGATTTGATAGCAGTTTTCCCATGGCCTCGGCCATTGCTCGTTGGGTAATTGCAGACATTTGAGTGCGTCTTGACTCCGAAGGAGGCGTGGATGGCGTGGTTGCCCCAGTCAATGACGGAATTTGACAAAACCCAATGTTTGGAAGGAACAAAACCAAAACCAAAAAGAAAAAAGAAAATCTCTTAGGGAAAAAAGCGAAAAGAAAAATATCTTTAAACCTCATTTCCTTTGGCTACTGCGGTTTATTATCGAATGTTTACTATTTTAACTTAACAATTTTTCCGGATGCAATGACATGCCTAACCGGGTTCCAACCGACCCTATAACCTATATCTCGGAAAGAAGGAAGGTCCAAAAGCGCCAAATCCATGCGTTTTCCGATCTCAATTGCTCCGGTAACCCATCCTCGGTCAAGGGCAAATGCTCCATGAAGGGTTCCTGCGATTAAGGCTTCTCCGGCGTTAAGTTTTAGTTGAAGCATAGCAAGGGATTGAATCATTCCCGGCGAAAAGAACTGGCAACTACCCGGATTATAATCAGATGCGATGGCTACGGGAAGCCCGGCGGATATCATTTCCCGCGCATTGGCATGACGTGTTTCCATTAGAAAAGTTGAGGTACCTGGTAAAAGAGTTGGAATAACGCTCGATCCCGAAAGTTTTGAAATACCGTGTTTCTCTGTTTTCAGCAAATGATCCGCGCTGACGGCCCCCATTTCAATCGTTAGATCTAAACCGCCTATTACGTTAATTTCATCAACATGCGCCTTCAATTTCAAACCATAGGATTTTCCGCATTCTAGAATTTTTCGGGCTTGCTCGACACTAAAGGCTTTGTTTTCAATGAAAACATCAATAAACTCGGCAAGGTTTTGGCGAGAAATCTCGGGAATCCAGGTTTTGCAAATTTCGGATACGAATTTTTCAGGATTAAATTTGAACTCTTCCGGAATGGCATGGGCACCCATAAAAGTAGAAACAATCTCAATGGGAAGTTCTTTTTTCAGGCGACCAATAACCTGAAGAATCTTTAGTTCAGTAGTTAGGTCTAAACCATATCCGCTTTTTATCTCAACTGTGGTGGTTCCGCATTCGATCATTCTAGTTACCCGTTCTTTAGAGAGTCGGAATAACTCTTCTTCAGGACACTTTCTCACATTCGCGACGGTGTTTAAGATTCCACCTCCCGCGGAGAGAATTTCAAGGTAAGTTTTGCCTTTAACCCTTGCTTCAAATTCATCGCTCCTTGAACCTGAATAAACGAGGTGGGTATGAGAATCAACGAATCCCGGGATTGCAATCAGGTTGCTTCCATTTATGAATTCGCAAGGATTTCTAAAAGTTACTTGACTATCTAGATCTTGATTCCTTCCGATCCAAACAATTTGCTTTTCTCTTCCGGCGATGGAAACATCTGAAACTTGGTTTACTTCCCAACCGACAGAAGCTTCCTTCCCCTTGTAGGAATAGGGAAAAGTTACTGCGCCAGCAAGCCCGTAAACAACAATGTCTACGGGGATTTTTTCAAAACGAGCTTTCTCCAAAACTCTGCCTTTACGAAAATCGAATTACGTCGTTAATTTTATTCTCAAGAATTAGTGAGGGGGCAAAATTTTCGATTTTCAGATAGAATTCCGCGGCTTCACAAAGGGCTTCTTGCGGGATAAGCCCGATTATTTCCGACCCGACGATCGGAACGCCATATCTTTTTGCTTCGGAGCGGATCATTTCAAAAACGCGGAAAATCGGTGATTTCTTATAATCTACAAGGTTCATTGAAACTTGTACAATCTCACGATTCTGAAGAACTATTCCAAGAGCCTTTACTGCGGCAAGCCCTCCGGAACTCCCTCGGATGGCTTTGGCAATGGCGTTTGCAATATTAACATCCTTGGTTCCCAAGTTAACATTGAATGCAATTAAAGGCATTCTCGCTCCGACTACCGTGGCCCCTGCTGAAGGGTGGGGAAGCGAGGGCCCAAAATCAGGTCGCCAAACCGGATCTTTCATTTTTTCAGGCAAGTTTTCAAATTCGCCTTTTCTTATTAATGCAAGATTCTTCCTTTCCGCGATCTTTTGGCTTTCTTCGTAAAGGAATATTGGAAGATTGAATGTTTTCGCCAGCATTTCACCTATTTCTTTGCTGAATGCGACCACCTCTTGCATCGTTACTTCTCGAATCGGAACAAAAGGTACAACGTCAACAGCTCCGATTCTCGGATGTTCCCCATGGTGCTTTCGCAAATCAATTTTTTCCAATGCTCTCTTAAAAAACTCCTGAACAGCAATCGGAAGGCTTTTTCTATTGCCAACAAAAGATATCACTGAACGGTTGTGGTCAGGGTCGGAAGATGAATCTAAAAGGAAACAACCTGAAGTATTTTTTACGGAGTCCGCGATATACTTTACCGTTTCATTATCTCTTCCTTCGCTAATATTGATAATACTTTCAATTATCTCCATGTGCCCACTCCTTGAGGATTAAAAAAATAGGATTATAGATTACGAAGATTACGAAATTGAAACGTATTTTGAAACGCGTTTAAGCAAATCTCCATTCCAAATTAAATCATGCGCCAACTTAATGTCGGGGGCAAGAATGCGATCTTCATTCAAGGGCGGTACAACCTGTCGAAGCAAATTATAGGCAAGGCCCGTCCCTTTTCCTAGACCTAAAGGTTTAATGAATTCATAGGCCTGGGAAGCGCATATCCATTCGATTCCAAGGACCCAAGCGCAATGGTCAAGGATCATTGCCGCCTTTCTAGCGGCAATGGTTCCCATGCTGACGTGATCTTCTTGGTATGCGGAAGTTGGGATAGAATCAACAGAAGCGGGGTGAGCGAGTATCTTATTTTCGCTAACAAGGGATGCGGCAGTGTATTGTACAATCATTAATCCTGAGTTTACGCCCGGATTCATACTTAGAAAAGGGCTCATTCCGCTTACAAGAGGATTCAAAAGGCGGTCAATGCGGCGCTCGCTGATGTTAGCCAGTTCGGCCATGGCAATTCCAAAAAAATCCGCTGC
>JACPTH010000470.1 GCA_016192885.1 bacterium
CCATCCTTCTCTCGACGACCGAAAAAAACATTTGAGAATGCTTCGCGGGGAATTTTTTGGGCCAAGCTCATCTCCGTCTTCCAGGCTTATCGTAGCGCTTTGGAAGTGCCGACTTGCCGTTGATTGGAAGTTGGGATCTGAGCAAGCCGTTCAGTTATGCTCATTGGATGACGAGCTATCCCGCTTTTCCGAAATGGATAAACTTCGAGCCTTGGCCAAAAGACACGTAGATTTTGGTTCGGAATCCGTGATCCCATATAATACCCAAAAACTTGAAATTGTTTTTTGCATTCAAAAATCTTGCGCAAAAACCGCTGACCCTCCCCTGCCGGGAGGCCGTATTTGCCTTCTTTGCAGCGGGGGCATGAGAAACGCATTTCCCCAAAGTAATTGGAATTCTACGGACCAAGGTTGCGTTATTGAAATCCCGGGAATTATCGAGGAGAAAAATGCTCCATAGGTATTCTCCGTTAAGAAGTGCATTAATAAAAAAATATGAAATATGAAAACCTAACCGTGGTAATTGACCGAATTACCTATTCAAACCCCCAAAATGGGTACATGGTTCTCCGTACTTCCTGCAAGGAGTTTCCTCAAGGTGTGATTGTTGTTGGAAATTTTGGCCCCCTTCACCCGGGCGAAGAAATCCGGGTCATGGGATTATGGACAAATCATCCCCAATTTGGAAGCCAATTTCGCTCGCTTGAGTATAAGACGGTTAAACCTGCGACTCTCAAGGGAATTGAAAAATATTTGGGTTCCGGATTGATTAAAGGAATCGGGCCCGTAACCGCAAAGCGTCTGGTCGGGGCATTCGGCCTAGAAACGATTAGCGTAATCGAACATAACTCTGAGAAGCTTATTTCATGCCCCGGAATCGGGAAAGTTAGAGCGGAGAAGATAATCACCGGTTGGAGCGCCCAACAAGCTATTCACGATGTCATGATTTTTCTCCAGGGCAACGGAATCTCTCCCGCCTTTGCGACAAAAATTTATAAGATTTTTGGCGCTGACTCAATTTCAAGGGTTTCCGAAAACCCTTATATTCTTGCAACCGAGATAAGCGGGATTGGCTTTAAAACCGCCGACCGAATCGCAAAGGAATTCGGAATTTCAGGGGCGGACCCGCGCCGGGTGGAAGCGGGGCTTCAATATCTGCTTTTCATGGCCCTTCAAGATGGCCATCTTTTCTTAACCAATGAGGAACTCAAGGAAAAATCTTTAACCATTTTGGAAATCGCTGAAAAAGAGGCAATTCTCCAAGCCCTATCCATTCAAATAAAGAAAGGAAATTTTGTAAAGTACGATTTTCGGGATCGCGAGCTCATTTATCTCCCTTTCGCGTTCCGAGACGAACACGGTTCCGTCCAGCGCCTCGGTAATTTCCTGCAAAATCCTTCCCATTTCGATCGACAACAACTGATTACAACGGTAAAAGCTTCCATGGGTAACATGGGCGTGACCCTTTCTGACCAACAACAACTCGCAATTGAATTTTCCTTAAAAGAGCGGTTCTTAATTTTAACGGGGGGGCCGGGGACGGGCAAAACAACCACTCTAAGGGCGATTGTTGAAGCGCAGCAGATTATGAAACGAAGAGTTATGCTTGCTAGTCCGACGGGACGAGCCGCCAAAAGATTGTCGGAGGTAACCGGGCGTGAGGCAAAAACGATTCATAGGCTTTTGGAGTTTTCTCCCTCGGATAGAAAGTTTAAGCATGATGAAAACGACCCGTTAAGTACGG
>JACPTH010000471.1 GCA_016192885.1 bacterium
ATGAAATCATTCAAATTATTGTCGTTCTTGGAAACATTGGTTCTCCCTTGGCAACGGATTCGTTGGTTAAGTTCGTAAATCACGATGATGCCAACGTTAAAACTACCGCGGTTGAAGCGTTAGGAAAAATCCAAGATCCGAAAGTAGCTAAATTGCTCATTAATACCTACCATCAAACGGACATTTTGAAGTATTCAGTTGTTGAAGCATTGGGAAACATTGCGGTAAATGATGCGATCCCGGTTCTTCTCGGATCGATAGAATCTGAAGATGTTCTTGAGTATTTTTCCGGAATCGGCGCTCTTGGAGCCATGGAAGACCCCAAAACCGTTGACCCCCTTTTCAAAAAATTATTACAAGAAGAAGACTCCGGAACGCGCCGTTTGATCGTCAAATCTCTCGGACAAATCGAGGAAGCCTCCCCAGGGGTAATTTCCAAGCTCGACAAATATGTTCTTAGGCCCATCCTTTTGAACCTTTTAGAACAACAAGATTCCGCCGAATATGTCCATTTGATAAGAGTAGCTGCGGCGGTTAACGATGAAGCTTATGCTCCCGTGTTCCTTACCGCCTTTGAGAATTCCGAAACCGAAGTAATAGATTTGGCTTTCCAAGGCCTTTTAAAGCTAGGCTCCAAGGGATTACAAGTTGCCCTAGAGCGATTGCCAAAGGCTTCGACATGTGTCGCGTTAAAAATCTTGGAATATCTTGAATTGGTTCCCGACCCGACCTCCCCAAAGGTCGTGGTTCAACTTCAAAAACATTCCGAAGACGCGGTAAGACAGGCGGTTGCCAAAACCCTTGGCGTAAATCCCTCGGATACCTCATTCAACGCATTAAAAGACCTCTTACAAAATGACCCGGATGAAATGGTTCGAAAATTTTCCGCAATGGGCTTAGGAAAAATGCTGAAATTCGATGGAGCGATTTCTGCATTGATTTCAGCCTTAAAAGATAGCAACGGGCATGTTCGGCGTGAAGGGGCCCTTTCTCTAAAGGAAGCTACTTCCGAACAAGTGTTGAATCCCCTTTTGGAAAGGCTTG
>JACPTH010000472.1 GCA_016192885.1 bacterium
AAGCCTTCGTAAGCCTAAAAAAGCAGCCATTTACCCATCGGAATGTGCTTATGTTTTCCGACGGAGACCCTTCAGATTTCGACAACTGCAAGTATTTGCTCGAACATTTTCGAAGCGAGAAAATCGTTGTGACTACAATGGCTGTAGGGTTTTATGTCAATTCGGAAGTTTTGAAAACAATTTCCGATGGAACAGGCGGGGAATTTTATTCAAGTTTGGAATTCTCGGAACTCCCGAACCTCTTTCGAGAGGAATTTAAAAGAATTTCAGGCCCGCCATATATTGAAGAGACCTTTCAACCTCTTTTGGCGAACAACCAAACCATGGCACGCGGGCTTACCGCAAGCGAAGTTCCAAGTATCTCAGGGCATGTTGTAACACATTTAAAGGACAAGGCAACGATTATTATGTCAAGTCAACGAGGCGATCCGGTAATGGCTTATTGGCGATTTGGGCTAGGCAGGGGGGTAGCTTTCACCCCGGATTTGTTGCCAAAGTGGACGCATAATTGGGCGAAATGGAATGGCTTCGGAAAGTTGCTTCGCCAGACAATGAAAGAGCTTTCCGAAGGAACCAAGCAGGAAATGTCGGTTTCACTGGTACAAAAGGGAATAGATTTGACGCTGAAAATCGAGCCTGGGTTAAGTAATAAATTTAACCTTAAAAAGGCGAACATATCTTCCCCATTTTGGAAAACAAAAACATTGGCTCTTTCTCATTCTAGCGATGGAACCTTTGAAACTCAGTTTTCCGCCCCAATTTCAGGAATTTATCATGCGAAGATCGAAGATGAGAACAACCAAATGGTTTGCGAGTCGCCAATCTCCGTAAACAATTCTCAGGAATTTTCCCAGGAAAAAACGAATCTCAGGGTATTACGACGCATTTCTGAAAAAACGGGTGGGGACTTCTTTGAATCTATTCAATCTATTCCTGAAATTACTATTCCACCATCTCAAGAAACCCCTGTTTTTATTTCATTTTGGCAGGTTTTGGCGATCTTTGGATTGTTGCTTTACTTTGTCGACATTTATCTTCGCAAAGCAAACACATTCGGTATTTCGAATAAATCAGAGCTAAAAGGCGATGGAGGGTCTTCTAGCGATGAAATTTATAGGCAATTAGCGCAGAAGTTTTCAAATATGGCTGAAGAACATTCGTTGAAGGGCGAGGAAGGGGAAGCAAAACGCTATTACCTGAGAGCAAAGGCTTTTTACATAAAGGCCCAAGCGGTAAAGGAAGCAAACCAAATGTGGGATAGGTACAAACGTTTCGAGAAGATCTGAATTTAATTCAGCAATTTCGAAAAAGCTTTTTCAGCAGCAGTTAACGTGATATGTAGGTCGTGATCGCCATGGGCGCAAGAAACAAAAGCCGCTTCAAACTGTGACGGCGGAAGGTAAATACCCTCTTTTAGCATTTCTTGAAACCATTTTTTAAAACGGTCGAGGTCAGAAGTTTTTGCGGTTTTATAATCTACTACTTGGGTTTCCGAAAAGAAACAAGTAAACATCGACCCAAATCGGTTAATTTGAATTGGAATTTTGCGGGTTTTGGCCAAATTGCTCAAACCGAAGCAAAGTTTATTTGTATATTCATCTAAACGGGAATAAAAGCTTTTGTCATTTTTTATTTTTGATAAGGTTGCAATTCCGGACGCTACGGCAAGCGGGTTTCCGGATAAAGT
>JACPTH010000473.1 GCA_016192885.1 bacterium
AAACCTCGATCGCATTTTTACGATCGCGGACTTCAATTGTTGAGTGGACACATAGAATCCCGAATTATTGTTAAACGGTAGAATTGAAAGTGAAACGTCTTCAAGATCTACGCAACCGTAGACCTCTCCTTGTTTGGACAAAGCGTTAAGATTGTCAATGGTATGCTGCAACGCAAGATTTTTTGGGATATTTTCTTCAAGGAAAGTTGAAATAACCCCGCCCTGAAAGATTGAATCCTCGTCGTTTTTTTTTGTTTTCTTCTTGAGGATTGGTTCCGGATTAAAATAAAAGGTGTTCCAATAGAAAAACCCAGGTTTTTCCTTTAGGGAAATTTTTGAGAGCGTTGATTTTTGGGAAATCAATTCCATGGGGTCAATACCTGCGATGAACGATTTGAACAATGACCTATATTGGTTAATTAGGCGGTCTTTTCCCCAAAGTTCCGGCTCGATTAAAGCGGAAAAAAGCTTTTTTATAACCGACTTGCTTTCCGAGATCTTTTCATTGGAAAAAATTATTTCCCCCGATTTATCAAAAAAATAAATATTTACAAAGGCTAAGTTTGCCAGGACAGAGCTTTTGAGGGAAAGCTTAAGGCTTTCCGAACTTACGTCGGTTTCCCTAATTCTTCCAAAAAGCTGGTTGAGTTCTTTTTGAATGAAGTAGACATCGCTGCCTTCTTGCTTCAAGCGGAAAAGGTATTTTTCTAATCTGTGGAACCCATCGTTTATTAACCTGGAATGTTCTTGCGAACTTACAAAATGCCATCCCAATTTAATTAGCCCGATCGGCAAACCTGCGAAAAACAATAAAGCCAGAAAGAATTTCAACCATTTCCCGCGAATTGAAATGGAAGAGCTTGGGTCATTCATTTATTTGAATTCCGGTTCAATAGAAGGTTGTAATCACACCATTGCGCGTGGAAAACCGAATCTTCGAATTAGCCCTCGGCTTTAATTGCAATCCAGTGGGATTTTTCCATGCAACTCCTTGGGTGTTTTTGCCGGCAGCTTATGGTTATCATTATACTACACCAAAGGCTATGGAATTTTTGCTTCGCTTAAATTGATTCCAAATCGTTAATTGCTAATGTTAATCTTTAATTGTGTTCTGCTATAATTAGAACAGATATCGAAAGTAATCAAGAACCTCCGGAGGTAATAAAATGAAATGGCGAATTTTGCCTGTTTCTTTTTTCATGCTTTTTGTGGTCGCAAATTGCTTTGCATGTAGCGCTCAAGGCCCGCAAGACCCGGTTACAGGGTTGATTTCCTACCCGGTTTCAGCAGGCAAAGGAACGGTTGTTCCATCTATCCCAGGAACGGTCTTTGCCGGCGGGGATTTCTATAAGGGTTGGAACGGTAGCACCGTAAAATATATGGTTGTTCCGGTGGGTACAACTATCGCCTTTGAAGGTGTTATCCAGGGCGGAACTTCACGCCCCCCATACTGGGAAGAAGGGGCTGCCGGAGGCTTGACGGGTTATGTCGTTTCAGCGGCGCCGGCTCCAACATGGACTATCGCCGGAAACGGTAGAGGGGACTGGCGCGGGCAAGCCCCGCCTGCGATCGGGGGGAACTCTCGGTTCATGCAATTTTTATATGAAGGCGCAGCGGATGTTGTAATTCCTGAAGACACCCCCCAGGTTCAAACACCGAATCCCAAAGCGACCTGGAAACTTCAATACGACAAGGCCGAGGCGGTAAATGTTCTCCTTCAGGCTTGGGATTCCGGGTACAGCACGCTAATCCAAAACGCTTTGCCAAGCATTACTCGAGATATGATACAAAATGCCCAAGACCCCCAAAATGACCGTGGAGCCAAAAGTTACAACGAAACCGACAATGAATATAGCGCTGTAAAAAGCGGTTCGGTTGCTAACTTGCAAGCGGATATTCGAATCGCC
>JACPTH010000474.1 GCA_016192885.1 bacterium
CGGAGAACCTTCTTCCCGAACAACAGAGGTTTACAACCCTAAGGCCTTCATCCCTCACGCGGCATTGCTCCGTCAGGCTTTCGCCCATTGCGGAAGATTCCCTACTGCTGCCTCCCGTAGGAGTCTGGGCCGTGTCTCAGTCCCAGTGTGGCCGATCACCCTCTTAGGCCGGCTACCCGTCTTCGCCTTGGTAGGCCTTTACCCCACCAACTAGCTGATAGGCCGCAGGCTCATCCACGAGCGCGAGACTTTCGCCCCGCCTTTAACCCCATCCCTCACGAAACGTGGTCTCTCCGGGCATTAGCCCAAGTTTCCCTGGGTTGTTCCCGTCTCGAAGGTAGATTACCTACGTGTTACTCACCCGTTCGCCACTTGCCTGTCACCAATTATTGCTAACCGATAACAAACACGTTCGACTTGCATGTGTTAGGCACGCCGCCAGCGTTAGTCCTGAGCCAGGATCAAACTCTCCATGAAAATTCATGCCGTATAACCCACTAAAAGGCTATACAGAGCTATTTACTGACTCCATGCTTCTTAATTAAAAGAAGCCCGCTTGGCTTCATATTTTACCGTTCCCTCGATCGAATTCTCAAAGAACACAACGCGAGGTTGCCCTCGCAAGCCCCAGTTTCGGTACTGAAGCCTTTGTAGATTATCACATTCCTAACCCTTTGTCAATAAAAAGAAATGATTCATTTTTTTTCTGATTTTGAAATGGAAGTTCCCGAAAATGGGGGAAAAAAAATGGGGGATAAAAATAGAAAGCTCTTTAATTCCCCAGTTAAAGTGCCGATACAGCGGAAAATCTATTAACCCATTTGTAAATTTGGAAGGATCGTTAAAGATTCCTGTATATTAAACAAGGCTTGCTTAGATTTACTTTCCTTTGATATTTTTAATTAAAGAGAACCTAATGATTCAGCGAAAAAAGTACTTTGGGCTCCGTGGGGAAAAAACCCAAGTATTTTTGGGTTTTGAAACTTCCATCACGGGATTGTTTTTGATAACCCATTTTTTTATTTTTTCTTTAGCAAATTTGCTTTTCGCGGATTCAGAGATTAAACATCCAATCCACCACACACCATTTCTTTCTCCAAACTACCTTTTCGGCCAGATATCATCTGAAACTGTTTTTCCGCCTAAAATTTTAGGTATAACTCCTAATTCCTTTTCGGCAGAAATGACCCCCCCCTTGTCAGCTAACTTTTCAACTCACTACCAACTTTCCCTAAACGGGGCTTTGTTCGGGGCTTCAACCAAGAATTCTACAATCCTGGTTAATCACATGACCCCTGGAATGACCTATAGTGTTCAAGGAATTGTTTATCAGAATGGGGAAGTTTTCGGAGTTTCTTCCCCAGCACAAGTTCTCCTCACTCCGCCAACACCATCGAATCTATCCGCTTCAAACATTTCCACAAGCTCCTTTCTTTTGCTTTGGAAACCGGTTTCAACCGCGATTCAATATAAAGTTTACCGGGACGGGAAAACTCTTTTGGCTACCACATTAGCCTCCGAATCCAGCATCCTTTTAACCGGGTTCCAAGCGGGCGAGTTAGTTTCAGTAAACGTGGTTGCAAAAAACAATTCTGGAGATTCATTTCTTTCCAATCCCTTAATCGTGCAACTTAAGCCCAAACCACCGGTTATAACCATAGTTGCGAGCCAAATCAAGCAAACGTCATTTGCCTTAAGTTGGAGTTCTGTTGAAAGCGCAGCGTCTTATACAGTTTTTAAAGACGATGTTTCGTTCAAGACAGTAGGGGCAACCGTAACAAGTTTAATCGTCGATGGCTGTGAACCAGGGGCAACGATTACCGCTTACGTTACAGCCATAAACCAGTCAGGGTCTTCGGAGCCTTCTTCAAAAACCCAGGTTCTTACAATTCCTGCGACTCCTCCCAAACCTTGGACGACTTCGATCGGAACCAATTCATTTGTTTTAGGGTGGTCAACAATTAAGGGAGCTTCGGCATATAAAGTATACAGAGATGTTGATTGGCAAATTGGATACATTTTGGCTCCGGCTACCGGTTCCAAATTTTCAATAGGGTTTAACCCAGGAACCACAGCGTCCATAACTGTTGTTTCCAGCAACCGATCGGGAGACTCTTTTCATTCCCCACCGCTTTCGGTTACTTTTTTAACCAACGCCACGGCCACCTTTAATTTTCACCAATTTTCATGCTCCGCAAACAAAAACTCTTTCAGATTCGGGGAAAAAATTCCCGATTTTTCCCTCAATGATGTTGAAAACCGCTTGTGGAATTTAAAGGAATTGGCTAACTCACACCCTGTGGTTTTCTTTTTTTTCGATCCAAACTTCACTGCCAATTCGGCGAAAGACATTCAAAACATTTCTGAATTGCTAAGTCTTACCGAAATCTCAGGAATTACATTTGTACAAATCTCAAGGGGAGTGAAAAACCCGAAAGTAATTACAAAATCTCAAGGGGAATCAAAATTACCCATTATTTTCCTCGTTGACAAAAAC
>JACPTH010000501.1 GCA_016192885.1 bacterium
GCGAAAGAGGCTTCTTCTAACACAAGATATGCGGCGCCTTCCCCGAGTAAGGTTCCGGATCTGTTCAAATCAAATGGGGACAGGGCTGCGGGCCCTAAATCATTTCGTTCGGAAAGGGCATCAAGCGAATTGAATGAATGTATACCATAGGGAAAAATGAGGGAATCCACGCCTCCTGCGACCGCGCATTCAAAGCGTCCGCGGCGAATCGCTCTCATGGCGGCGCCAATCGCGATTGTTCCCGCGGCGCAAGCCGTAACTTGCGTAGAAACCGGCCCCTGAAGACCCAAAAGGCGCCAAAGAAGCCCGGAAAGCACAGTTGGTGGAACTTCAGGACAAACCATACTTGCGCGCGGAATCGATTTAATTAAATCATCAACGCTAACTCGCTCTAACCCCACGGCGCTAAAAAAAGCCGCATCGGATGGAATTGAATTCGAAATCTGCAAAAGGGCATTCCAAGCAAGAACTCCTTTTGTGTCGGAAATTCGGTCCCAGGGTTTGCGTCCCGGGATGGTGGGAGGAAGGACAAGATTGGAAAGATTGACTTCCCCGCCTTGCTTTGTGGCAAGATAGGATGTTTCAAATCTTTGAATCGGACGAATACCCGAGACGCCGTTTGAAAGATTTCGGAAAAAATCTTTTTTTCCGATTCCGGCGGCTGTTACTACGCTTGCATCGGTTATGACAACGCGTCTTTTAGTCATTTGGGACCTCTACGATCACAACGCGAATGTTTCCAAAGTGGTCCGCGACAAGAATTGGAATAATACCTTCCCCGAAAACTCGTTCTTTCGCCAGCGCAATGGCAAATGGAAAAGTCGCCGGCATGGCATCTCCCCAGCGATTGCGAAGGTCAAACCTATCGTTTACTCCGTCAATGACTGCCTTGGAAAATAACTCTTCCGCGGAGGTTCGTGTTTTGCTTGAAAGATGACTAAAAATTTCTTTTATTTCAATAGAGGGCGGGAAGATTTCAGCCCATCTTAGACAAAAGCCATATCCGGAATAGGAAAGACGCAAAGAAGCTCCGACTTCAATCGGAGGGAATTTTGCGGAATACCAATCTCGTTCAACCACGGATTCCACGAAAACGTTACCGGGACTATTTACCCCTGCAACAATTGCCTCATTAGAAGTTTCCTCAAGAAATGAAATGCCTGCCAGAAGTGATTCATGCCCGGCGTCAGTAAAACCCGCCCAAACAGCTCCTTCGCCACGTAGACCAAGCTTTGTTGAAACCCAAGAAATCGGAGTGTTTGGTAATAATCCTATCGCCGCCGCAGGTTGAATCATAGGCCAAATAGAATCTGGTTCAATCCGATTAGCCCATTTAACCATTGCCGGAAGATTGGTTCTAGCAGGTCCAACCGCAACATGAAACGCGCCTGAATCTCGCGAAAAAGCGGGATTTCCTTCCAGCAAATCAAAAACCGTTCGATACAGTAACATTGTTTGGCGATCAACCAAGCGCAAATCTTTTTGCGGAATCCCCAGTTGGTTTCCCCAGTTTTCCAGGTCGGAAATTTCGGGATTCAGTTTTTCAACGCCGACAGTTTTTTTTAAATTACCTGCGGAGGACCAAAGGGCGGCATTGGACCAAATTGGAAATCTCATTTCAAAAATTCGCTTGCTTTTATTTGGCCTTCTTTTTCTGCAATACCGCCTCTATATTCATATCTGAATTGAAACGAGTTGCTCGATTTCTTCCGTTTTCTTTGGAATAGTAAAGGGCGGTATCGGCGCGGGTTACCAGCTCGCTTTTGTTTCGCGCTTGGTCAGGATAACTGGCAACTCCGAGTGAAATAGTAATTGGGACGTGGACGCTATTAATTCGAAAATCGAACCCTTCAATGGCTGTTCTAATACGATTCGCAGGCGCTAAAGCTCCTCCGCTATCTTTCTCCGGGCAAATTACAACGAATTCTTCTCCGCCGTAACGCGCAACAATATCGATTTCCCTGACGTTTGATTCCAAAAGTTTGCTGACGGTTTTAAGGACGCGATCGCCCTCCGGATGCCCATAAGTATCGTTAAACTTCTTAAAATGGTCTACATCAAGCATGATCAAGGATACCTGATTTTCATATCGATCAGCCCTTAACAGCTCCTCGTCTAACCGCTGTTGAAAATAACGGTGGTTATAAAGCTTGGTCATTTCATCGGTCACGGCATATTTGTACAATCTAGCATTTTCTATCGCAATGGAAGCTTGGTTGGCCAAATTTTTGTAGAGGTCGAAATCCTTTTTGCTAAAGGAGTTTGGGACCGATTTGGAAACGTTAATTACGCCTAGAAGTTTGTCTTTGGCCTTTAAAGGGACTGAAATCAACGTTCCCCTTGAAATGTTGGATTTCTTTATCGAAAGGAAAGTGTGGTCGGTTTCAACATCTTCAACAAAGAGAGGTTGCCCTGTTTCGACTACCCACCCGGAAATCGGTTCTCCAACCCCGACTCTTGTTTCCTTTTTCAATTCGTCCGAAAGCCCGATTACAACCCCGATTGTAAGAATATTGAGCTAATCGCGTTGCCAACCTCATATAGGGTTGAAAGTTGGATGATTCTATAGTCTAGATCAGCCTTTGTTTCTCTCAAATTCAGGCGCATTTCGTTGAAAGTACCGGTAAGTTCACCAATCTCATCTTGGGAGGACGGCAAAATTTCCTTGCTGAAATCACCTTTCCCGATAAACCTGGCCCACTCGATTAAGTTTAATAACGGCGCGGTAAATGATTTCGCGATTAGAACCGCAAAAATAAGTGAAAAAATGGCGGTAGCTATCAAAAGAGAAAGAATCCGACCTTTTAGCTCGTAAGCGGCGCTAAAAGCTTCCTGTTCAGGGATTTGAAGTATGATGGTCCAATTTGGAGCTTGGTAAAAATCGAACTTTTTTAAGGAAACGGCGGTAATTAGATAACGGGTACCGCCTAAATCCTTCATTTTCGTAACGTCGCCTTCTTGGGTCTCCGTCGAGGAAATACCGAGGGCTTCCGCTTCAGGCGCGGATCTTGCAATTACCGAACCCGCTTCGTCAAGGACAAGGCCTTTGGACTGCGAGCGTTTAAGAGAATCCCGTAGAAGTTCTCGGACATAAGTTAGGTCGATTTCAGAAATCAATACTCCCGCGATCTCTCCCTTCTCTTGACTTTTTATAACGGACTCCAAAGTCATGTAAGGGCTTCCGTCATTGGTTTTAAAAACTTCGGAAAGGGAACCTTGATAGCTTCTTTTTATGGCATTCGTGAACAACCAATCAGGGGGAAGAACCACCGAAGAATCGGTACAGGCGATGATTTTTTTCTCGCTGTTAACCAAATACAAAATTTTGAAAATCTTGTAATTTTTAACCAGGGCTTTAAAAAAGTCTTCGGCCACTGAGGAATTCATTCTCTTAACAACATCAAGATCCGTAATGCAGTTTAACAATCGGCGAGAAAATTCAAGATTCTCGTAAATTCCATGGGCCAAAATATTGGATAATTCGCGGTGGCTTCTGGTTACCTCCTGATAAATGACATTTTTTTGTTCGTTAAACGCCTGCCACCCCAAAAACCCAACGGGGATTACCGCGACAATAAGGAAAAAAAAGGTAAGTTTTTCCCTAATTCCTAAGCCAAATCTTGGTAAAAATTCCATCAACCTTTGGGTTTTCCTTCCTTTAGGATAACCTGAATGTTTTGAATGTTCTCATTTACCATAGGGTATCTTGGATCCAATTTATGCGCTTTTTTAAAATGGATCAAAGCATTTTCTAAATCATCCATTTCAAAGAAAATTAACCCTAAATGAAATGGAGCTTCCGGGGAGGTTGGGAATTCGGCTTGAATTCCGGAAAACTCCGCAATCGCCTCATCAATCTCTTCGAGTTCTTTTAAGGCTTGACCTCGAATGAGTCTTCCTTGAAGGTTATTCGAATCTATTTTTAGAACTTCTTCAGAGAGAACCAGTGCCTGGTGAAAATCTCCGGTAAGATTCGCTTTTAAGGCGTTTAAAAGAATATCCTCAACTTGACCGCTATCCTTTTTCGAAGAAATCTCAATTTCCTGGGCTACCTTTGAAGCATCGCTTTTCATCGCATTTGCCAAAAACTCTTGCTCTTGGCAAAACCGAATTTCACGGACAACGACTTCCGAATATGTTAAGTCGAGCTCTCTCAATTGATTTAAGTGGTTAATAGCCTTCCCAAATTCTTTTTCATCCCGATAAAGAATTCCAAGATTTTGATGGGCTTGAACGTGTTTTGGGTTGATCGTCAAAATTTTTTCATATAAAATAATCGCTTCTTTTAATTTTCCTTGAAGAGCTAGAGTTACGGCTATGTTAAACGTTGCATCCGTGTCTTCGGGACTGAATTTTAAAACTGCCTCCCATTCTCGAATAGCTTCGGGGGTTCTTCCAAGCTTCATGTAAATCAATCCAAGGTTGTAATGGGAAAAAGAATGGTTTGGCGATATACTAACAGCTTTTTGATAAGCCTCTATTGCCTTATTCAAATCGTTGGTTTTATGCAAAAAAACTCCCTTTGTCGACAAAAACTCAACATTGTTGGGAGATTTTTCAATCGCTTTTTGGATGTTCTCAAGAGCCTTCCCAAACTGGCCTTGTTCAAAAAAATCCAAGGCCACCTCATAAAAGCGCTGTGCATACATCGGGTTCCGGCTTGTCATTATTTCATCCGAGATTTAATTTAGGTCATTATAGCTTAAGATGAGGTTCCAATTCAAAACCGAAAAAATATTGTTAAACCTAATCCAAAAATGAAACTTCAAGACGTTTATTGAGAATCCTGGTTTCAGGAAGTTTTTTTATTCCCCCATCTTTTATAATTTTCTCAAGAACCATATCCCTGATGTAATTGGGGGTTGTTAGGATCGGCTTGATTTCTTTCAAGAAAGTGTACCCGTCTCCGCCGCGCGACATGTAAGAAGCAACCGCAACTTTGTACAAGTTTTTAGGAATGAGAGCGCTACCTTTGGAGTCGGAAAGAACCGAAATTCGATTCATAGGAGGTAATTGGGGGTCGAATTCAAAATGAAGGCCGGATGGAATGAGGTATCCAAATTTACCTTGAAAAACGCGCTTTAATCCTTTGGCTCGGACCTTGAAATTATCGAGATGATATGCGTCATCATCTTTATTGATTTGCTTAAACTCGACCGACAATGACATTTCAATAAGTGCTCGGATTTGTTCGCCCGATAATTGTAAAACTTCCGCTTGGTTGTCAAAGGGTTGTAAAAGGTACAAATCTTCCATGGTGATAGGGCCTTTCCTGATCGGATGACGAATTCCGCCGGCATTAATAAAAGCGAAATCGGACCTTGAAAACTCTCTCATCGAATCGGCGACAAAAGAACCTTCGGGGGAATCTCCTCCCGTAATTCCTCGATTCAAATCAAAATCGGAATACCCGATAATCTGATTTAGGGAAGCCTTATCTTTCTCCAGCAATTGGTCAACCATTACTTTGATTTTTGGGTCTTCGGGGTATTTTTCAAGCCAAAGAGTTATAGGCTCAAAGTTAATTTGGGGTTCTTTTCCATGCTCAATTTGAATTTCAATTTTGGAAAGGCTGCGGTTTTCGCTTCCTGGATGAACGATAGCAGTGTGGTTTTCGGCGTTCCACTCTATTCTTTTCATGGAATTATGGCTATGTCCTCCAAGAATCAGGCGTGGTTATTCCAATTATTCCAATTTTTACCCCCTTGAATGGAATAATAATGTAAGGCTTTGCCCATGGAATCAGTCGCCCCGAGGCTGCTTCAAAAATATTGCAATCGACAACAGGAAAATTAGCCCTTGAAAATTGTTTCTTCAGATTAACATAACCGTAGTCAAAATCATGGTTTCCTAAGGTAGTTGTTACCAGCGACAACGCATTGAGAAAATCCACCATGCAAGACCCTTTGGTTTTGGAAACGATCGGCGTTCCCTGAAAAAAATCCCCGCTATCCAACCAAATTGGTAAACCGCCTTCTTTATATGTATTAAGTTTAGTTTGATGCAAGAATGTTTTTAACGATGGATATCCCCCAAGGAGAACCGGGGCGGGTCTATGGGAAACCGGGTAGGGTTGCGGCCCAATGTGACCGTGCGCATCGCTGGTGTGAACGATAACAACTTTTACCCCTTCTCCTTGAAGAGGTAATAAAAACAAAAAAACCAGTAAACCGAAGAAAAAAGGACGATGTTTCATTCGAAGTGATTGGATATTGAGTTTTTTAACGGTCTTAACCCAAAGGTTTACTTTTGACGAGGTTTTAATCTTTGTTGTTTAATCGGAGTTTTAGATTCCATGCCTTGAATTTCTGAAAACTCCTGGGGAAAATTTTGCCCGAACATCTTGATTTCGGCTATTTTCCGGTCAAAGAATTCTTGAAGATACGACGATGGGTTAATTTCATTTGAAGAAAATTTTACGTCTTTAGCCATGGAAGCCACTAAGAAAGATACTTGCTCCAAAAAATTAGCGTTGAGTTTCTCGAAAATCTCTTGGAACAGGGCATTCCAGCCTTCAAACACGGTCTTTCCGTCTTTGCCACATATTTGGGACCATTTTCTCATCTCC
>JACPTH010000502.1 GCA_016192885.1 bacterium
AAACATTGTTTACTTTCATTCCTTGCGGGCTTCCCCTCCCAATTGGCCCTGGGTTTTGTTTGTCGGATGGCTTCACCTCTCGAGAAATAAAAGTTCCTCGAGGCAAACGAATTTTTATTCCAGTTTCGTGGGGTTTGATGTAAAAACCTGGCAAAGGGAAACGATCGCCATTTAATACTACCGCATTGCCGGATGCCTCTGAAGTAACCTGCTCTCCGCCGGCAATGATGATATATGTTCCTTCATCAACAACCATTCCTGGTTTCGCTTCGGAAAGTTTAACGTCCGAAACCCCGGGCCCGGGTTTCACGCCCGAAATTTTAATTTCCAAGAGGCCTTCAGGGATGATGGAAACTTCGGATGAGCCCCAAGTAACGGCGCTCCAAATAATCAAAATAACGAAAACTGGAGAAATTCCAAGCCAAATACTTTGAGTGACCGGTAAAGTCTCCCGAATTTTTAAAACTTCTTTCATGATTTAAACGAATTCCGTTATTGGCCTTCGGGAGAGTAAACCGAGATTTCAACCCGCCTATTTAAAGCTTGATTTAGGGGGTCATTTGAATCAGCCGGAACTTCCCAACCTTTTCCTTGTACAACGAATTTATTTGGGTCGAACTTATATTTTTCCACGAGAGCCTTTTTTACGGAACCGGCACGATCATCGCTAAGATCTTTCACGACTTGTACAGGAACTTTATCTTTCATGGTGCTGTCCGTGTGGCCAACGATAGCAACCGTCGCGCGCTCATATTGCCCCGAAAGACGGGCGACTTTTTCAAGGGCTGCTTCCACATTTGGGTCGTAAAGAGTGTTAGGGAGCGCCTTCCCGATGTCATCGTGTTGAGGTTCAAAAATGTTGGCGGAATTTGGATAGAAGTTAATCCGAATGGTTTGAGTTATTATCGGGGCTTCCCCTGCCATTTTCTGATAACTTGTAGGAACGAATTTGCTTACGTACTCATCTTTATGTTCTTTAAAAACTCCGTCTTTTTCAATATCCTTAAGGGTGGAAAAATCCATTACCTGATCGAAGGTAATCGGATTTGATACAAGTCCGATTTCCTTGTAAATGAAATTCACGTTATTCCAAGTTCGCTCAAAATTGGTCGGGCTATTGGCGTTAAGGAAGAATTCCTTGTTCTCCGCGAAATTCGTTGAATGCGCATCATTTTGCATTCCTTTGATATCATCGATTTTCATTCCAAACCCATCCGCCATCCATTGAAATGCCTGCATTTTAACGGTCGGGTTTTTCAATTGGTCCATTCCTTCAAATATCCCGGTGATTAAACCTTTTACAACATCCGGATGATCTTTGGCAAAATCCGCGCGAACCGCCCAAACATCTGCGATAAGCTTGTTTGCTTCGCTTGTAGTCGTAAGAATTCTGGTACCCGCAACTTTTTCCGGAATGGTGTAAATATCAGGCGCCCAACTAACGCAAGCGTCAATAGTTTTATCCGCGACAAAAGCCGCCGCAGCCTCAAAGGCCGTCGCGGTAAATTTATGGGTAACGTCGGTCGGTTTAATACCGGCATTGATTAGAAGGTTGCTAATGAAATATTGGGAAGGACTATTTTGGGCATAAACGATCGTTTTTCCCTTTAGATCGCTAACACTCTTTATGGCGATCCTAACGACAATCCCATCCCCTCCGTTCGACCAGTCAATTTGCTGGTACACTCTAGGAGAAGTCCGGCTGTCCTTCATCAATTCCGGCGCAAAAAGGGCAATCATATCGAGAGTTCCCCAAAGAATATGGCTATTCCCAGCGGCAAATGAGTCGCGCGCCGCGACAGGGTCGTCAATCAATTTTAGGTCAACTTTGAAGCCAAATTTCTTATA
>JACPTH010000503.1 GCA_016192885.1 bacterium
TAACCCAAGGAAAAGGAAGAACTTAAGAACTGAAAAAACAAAATTAGGAAAATTTTGCTTTGAAGTAAAATGAAAATCATTCAATAACGGTCAAAAAACGATTTTTTTCACGCCTTCCCTGAAGGTGTGAAATAATTGATTTTCTAAAAGAACGACCAACCTCTAATGCGGGTTTTAGAAATAAAAAAGTGCAATTTAGGGTATTTTTTCACATCTTCCCTGAATTCAGGCTGAACTTCGATAGAGGTATGCCCATTGGTTTTTCAGACCTTCTTTTCTCCGGAAAAGAAGGCTTTCTTTTTGAGGGGTAAAAAACTTGTTTGAGCGCGGATAAGAATTTCAGTCAGAAAAATAAATTATTGCGAAGTTTTTTCGCCTCAGCTCAATTCTTCTTGTAGGAGTCCCCTGTAAAATATGATAAACTTGCAATGTGGACAGTCGAGGGTATGGTATGGGGTTTTTCGGCCATTATGAGTCTTTTGAACCATTTTTGCGTTGCATTGCGGGCATAACATGACTTTTTTCCCCTTTCCTCTTGATGTTTCACTTATTAAATATATCGGCATTTTTTTCCGAAAAAGTGAGTTTTTTTGAAAATGCTAGAAACCATTCTTTCAACGGAGAATCAAAATAGCCAAAATAAGTTCCCAAGGTATTCCGTAATAATTCAAGGTATTTTCTTTTTGAGTTTTTTGTTACTTATCTACCTTGCTTTTGACGCAATAGAAACCAGACGAAATCAACAACAAGAAAAGGTTCTGCAACACATGTCAGTTATTGTCGATTTGGTCTCCGATAACATTGTTGGAAATGTCGAGCAGGTAAAAAACTCTCTAAGACTTCTTTCAAGAATGCCCGCCTTTCGAACAAGCAGAGTATTTGGAATGTCACGTTCAACCGTTCAAAAATTTGAAGAGTTTTATGGCGCTTGCCTTGACCATGTTGACGATTCCTTAAAAACCTTCCTCCCAACTTTTTTTTCCCGTGTTGAGGATGTTTTAACCGAAACCTATTCAGCCCAATCCGTTATCGGTTCAGCTCCTGAACTCCTTTTTTTGCAAAGCAAGAACGTCCCCTATTTTGTCTCTCTGGTTCGAGACTTTCTCTCCTGTTACAAAAAGGGAACCTTTAATATTTTGGAGCTATCTTCAGATTTTTTTGATTTGATTTTCCACACGGGAGTCGTTTTCGTATCGGATTTTTTTGGCGCGGAAGATGCCCTTAAAGCAAGCCTCAACGACAAAGATTACATTTGTTCTCTAATGATAAGATCGTTGGATGGAACCAAGAGGTTACTGGTAACTGAAATTGGACAACTTCCAAGTTTTTTATCCGCAGGAATTCGAATTTCCGAAACCTTTTTTCAACCCTTTTACTCGGGGAAAGTTTTTTTTAGCGAAGGCTTAAGCCGGCCATTATGGCAAGCAGCCGTTCCGCTTCTTGAGCTCGATAGGAAGCCATTCGGAATTCTTTCCTCTCAGGTAGATCTTTCCTTTTTATCCGAACTTTCCGGGAAAATAAAATTTTCTTCAGGTTCCCAGTTATTTGTTATTGATGAAGAAGGAACCGTCATTGGGCACTCAAAAAAGCAATTGGTAATCAATCAAGTTAATTTTTCTCGTTTCAATCCCGCATTTTCTGAGGTAATGCAAGGACGTGATGGCATGCGACGGATAGGGGTTAACGGAGTTGATCATCTATTAGTTTATCGATCCCTAAAAAATCTGGGGAAACCTGATTTACCGATTTGGGGAGTCCTTTTTACCATTCCAATTTCGGAGGTTTTTACCGGAGATACTGCCGTTTCGTTTGGGATTTTTTCGCTTGCGGGATTATGCATTTTAATTTTATGGTATCTTTCTGATTTTATTCTTTCCAATCTTGAGGAGGAAGAAGCATAAATTATGAAAGCTGAGGAAATTGGCGACTTGCAAAATGCCAATTCTACCTGCAAGTTCTTTTCTATGTTCTTTTACTTTTTCTTCTTTTTTGTTTCTTCCGCTATTTTTTCCGCTCAATCAGCGATTAATTTAATGCAAGAGGCCACAAAATTCCGGTTTAGCGGCAATCTCCAATCCGCGATTTCCAATTTGCGGAATGCCGCTCAAATAGCGACGAAACCTATTCAGAAAAATCTTGCCCGACTTATGCTAGGGGACTGTCTTATTGAAGCCAAGTCGCATCGTGAGGCTATAACCATCTATCAAGAATTGCTTTCGGCTCCCAATCTAAACGAAGAAGAAGAGTCTGAAGCGTGTTTTCGCATCGCCCAGTGTTACAAGGTTTTAAAAGAGGAAAACAACATGCGCACAAAGTGTCAAGAACTTTTGCTAAAATATCCTGATGGCCCTTATGCCGAATTGGCTAAATCTCTAATCTATCCAAAGTTTGACAGAACCTCGGTTCCAATCAGGGAAGATTGTTCTCCCTCAAAAAATACCGTTCATATTCAACCCGTTCCGGCGTTAACCGAACCTAAAACAAAATCCCAAATTCAATATGAAAGCGGCGCTTCAAAAAATCCGCAAACAAATTTTTCGTCCGACGTTTCAAAAAATAACCGCAAAGTTATTTTCTCCACAAAAAATGAAAGCCTTAAAGGAGATAAAGGAGAAGAACCCGAAAAATTTGACGTGACCAATTCATCCTCCGATGCCTTTAATTCTCCCGCGGATGCGGTTACCAAGAGATTGCTAACAATTGGCAAGGTTAACCAAGCAAGGCGAGAAATTCTAACCATGGAAATTTTGAGGCTTCAAGAGCAACAAAAGAAAGCTCCGGGAGGAATTCCTGGAGACAAGCTCCTATTTAGTTTAGCCAGTAAAACCGCCGCTTTCGGGGAAATCATGGAAGCTTGTCGGTTGTACGACACGATTCTAACAAAATACCCTAACTCTAAATACGTTGAAACTTCTTACTTTGAGGCGATCAGGTTGCGAGCGATTCTGAGGATGTTCCCCGCGGTATTGCGGTGGGGAGAAGTTTTCATGAAAACCTTCCCGAAATCAACTTATTTGAACCCGTTGAAGAGCTTAATGAAATATGCTGAAAAAGCAAAAACTTTACCTTCCCGCCGTGCTTCCGGCAAACCCATCAAAGCTAGCGAGAAGGAGACGAAGAATGCGGGTAACGAAAACCAATTAGCGAAAGATCCGCTATTTATTTTGTCGAGCCGATATGTTTCATCAGGGAAGTTCGAGCTTGCAACCTCCGGGTTTAAGGCTCTTTCAAAGAGATTTCCCCGCTCCCCACGGGTCTGGTGGGAACTAGCTCTCGTTCAAATTCAACAAAAACACAATGGGGATGCTGAAAAAAGTTTACAAACTCTTCTTGCCCTAGATCCCAAAAATGGTGAAGCCAACTCTCTACTTGGGTACATCCATTACCAACGCAAAGAATTTCAGAAAGCGGCCAATGCCTATATCAACGCGGGTCCTACGGCAAAGAAAGGTTTAGCTTTTTTCGACCCGGAGTACGCCGCTAAAAAAATGCAAGATTCCCAAAAGAGCGGCGCAAAAAAACCTTAAAAAATTTTAGGAGGGGAAAGCCATGATTTCCGCGGAACAACGACAAGTTATTGAAAGCTTGGTTTCAAGCGGTGACTCCAATTTCGAAGGCGACGAATTTGGCGAAGCCAAGTTGAATTATCTGGATGCGCTTGATGAATTTCAGCGAATCGAAAAAGAAATGGGAGAGAATTGGCTTTCCGAAGATGACAAAGCTCTAAAACGCGCGATTGAATCCAGCGTTGCCAAGGTTGACGCCAAATTGTCAAAGGTTCATTTTGAATGGGGAAAAGCGGCGTTAGAAAACCTCGACTACGAACGAGCGGTGGATGAGCTTGAGGAAGCGATTAATCTTGCTTCACCCGATGAACTTACCTTCCTGGAAGAAGTCAAGCATCTTCTTGACCGCGCTAGAGTAAAAGATAGGGAACACAAAATCCACTCCGAGATCAGCCCGTCTGTTTCTCGAGGTGATGACTTTCGGAGCGCGGGAAATTGGGGGGAAGCGGCTCTTGAGTATGAAGAAGCCCTTGGAGGTCTTGGGGGATTGCCCTCCGACCATAGATTTGTAACTTACGTAAACGAAGCTCTCCAAGAATGCAGAAGGAAACTTGTAAAACCGTATTTCTCTAGAATTCACCGCGCCGTTACCAACAAGAAATTCCGTCAAGCATATGAAATCATTCAGCGTGCTCAAATGGTTCTTAGCGCGAATGACTCCCTTTATTGGGCGTTTTTGGAGCGTTTGAAAGAACAGGTCTTTCCCCAATTGAGTCGCGAAGAAATTGATGATTTCGATGAAGCCGATTCTCCCGAACTTTGGAGCACCGCAATAAAAGATTACGAGGAAGCGCTTAATTTGTTTTCTTCATATAATCCGGTCGATCCTCTTTCCCCAGCTTATATTGCCGGGAACATTTATGCCGACAGATTTCTTTCTTCAAGGAGAAATCTAGCCTCGCTGTATAAGAAAAGAGCCCAGCGTTTGCGCGATATGGTCAAAATCGAAAGAGCGATCAAGAGTTACAAGGAAGCTCTAAAACTCATTCCAAGGTCGGATCCGGAATTTAATGCGACTTTTAAAGAGTTAAAAGCCTTAAGAGCCCAAATCCCCATGAAAACTTCCTAGATTTATTCAGTCATTTTTTATCAGTAAGAGCAACTTGGAAAAGTTGACCTCAGTAAGGGTTCATTTCTGAAAACTCGTTAGGGAATTCTTTTGTCGAACGAGGAACTCGTTTTTCAAGGTTTTCTTTGCCTTTGTACCAAGATTTTCCCGCGAATTTTGAATTGTCCCGCTTAAGAACGGTTTTTACTTTTTCTATTCTTTCTTCCATCGCAGGGTGAGAATTAAAATATGAATCTGCCGCAACCTTAAGACCTTGACCGATTTCTTCAATGGGGTTCCTCGAAGGCGAGGAAGGTTCCGATTTCTCAAACCTTTCTTTAAATCTGGTCATCGCTGCTATTACCGAATCCGGCATGTACCCGGATAACGCTACAATTTTCAGACCGGCCAAATCTGCGTCAAATTCTTGGAATTTATTGAAGCCCATCGTATTCAAGCGGTTCAAAAAAACCGCGGTGTTCGCGGGTATTTTTACCATGACGTTACCTATACCTCGCACAGGTATGCAATTTCCAAGTTTATCCATCGAGGCTTCAAGTTGGAAAAATTCGACGCAGTGCCGAAGATCGACGTGAGAGATTTCATGGCCAAGAATCGCGGCTAGCTCGGATTCGGATTGTAAAAAATTCAGCATTCCCGTGGTGACTAAAATCTGCCCTCCGGGGAGGGAAAAAGCATTTACTTGGCTTGAGCGAAGAAGATGAAATTTATATTTGATCCCCTTGCGGTTTACATTTTGTACAAGACCTTCCGCTAGCGACGCAACGTAGGCGGAACTTACGGAAAACTCTTCATTGGAAAATTTGGTTCTTTCGAAAATCTCGTGCCCGAGGAAATTTTCTTCTTCGTCTGACATTCTGGTAATCTTGTTAACCGGGCTGTTGAAACCTTTTTGGATATCCCCAATGATTTCCATTAAGGAGGAAAAATTTGCTTCCCCCGTATCCATCCGGTTTATCAAAACCAGCGCTCCGCTTAAAAGCATTACACCTAGTACAATAAAAAAACTGTATTTTCTTATGAATCTACTCAAAGATATTCCTTGATCTTCTCATGAAAGCGGGAATAAACCCAGGAAATACCGACCAGGATGAAACCTAGAATTACAAAGGAAAATACTCGATAGTTCTGATTTAGTTCTCTTAAATCATAAACGAACAGCTTAATCATGCAAAGGAACAGAAGGGAAAGCCCTGAATATCGTAGGATTTTTTGTCGCAAAGGAAATCCGAAAAATAGGAGAAGGACCCCTTGCGCCCCCCACGCGGCGGTTAAGAATTTTCCGGAAACTTCAAGATATAAAAGAAAAGCCAGAAGGAAGGAAGCCAAAATGGAGAATATAAAACTTGAATTCACATCTAAAAAATCCCGGAAATTTGTTCGTTCAAAAGATAAATTCTCGCAAGACCGCGGAAAAAGGAATTGGCAAATGTACAAACTTGTTATCATGACTCCGCCGATAAACCATCGATTTGAATGAAATGAAAAACCCTGGGGATCAAAAAGATCGGTTGTCCAAGCTTGAAAAACCGAAACGCATGCAAGTAAAATGCTTTGTCTGCGAAGGTCGGGCATATCCCAATGGTTCCCAAGACCGAGAAGGATGACGGAAAAAATTCCCCAAGCTGGCGCAGCAAGGTAACGTCCAAATTCGAATCTAATCGCAACCGCAGCTAATATTGTTGGGAGAAATAGATATAACTTTACGAAGTCTTTATCCGAAGCCTCATATTCCAAACCATCGGGATCCTTGCTACACCGCGAGAAAAGATGGCAGAAAAAGATTATCAGCGGGATAATCGTAAGCGCCCGATGTGAGATCCCCGCGGTGGCTCCGGGGATTGAAAGGTTAGCGACGAAAACTCTAGCGAAGGTAATCACCGCGAAAAAATGCCCCTGTTGCCGCAAAAGTGGAAGCCGCCACCGACAGGATGCTTCGATCAAAATTAAAGCCATAATTCCCCAGCCTATGGCAAGGGCAGGGGGCGGAAGAATATACCAAAGCCAAATCCCCCCAAATACCGATGAAATGAAAATTGCATCTTCCATGCTCCCGACAAACTTTTTCTCCGGAGCGCTAAGAGAATTTGAAACCGAGGGCAAAAGTAGCGCTCTAAATAGAGCGTTAAGAAGATATAAAACCCCGGGAAAGCCCATCAAAATAGA
>JACPTH010000425.1 GCA_016192885.1 bacterium
AATTTCCCCAGGCTATAAGCGAGTTCAAGAGCGTTCAAACCCTCGCCCCCGACAGAACTGAACAAAAGTTTTACGAAGCGCAGGCGTATTCTCTGTTGTACATAAAATCAAAAAATTCAAAGTACAAGCAAGAAGCAAAATCAATTTTAGCCGGCCTTGAAACCCTTTCCACGCCGTTTCCTCATTCGGCGAACTTAAAGAAATTTCTCGATACGCAATGACACAAATTACCATTCGCCGTTCGCCATTCCCCTTTCCCCTTTTTACCTTATTTTTACTTTTGTTTTGGTTTTTTCCTTTTTTCCCCGCCTTCTCCCAGAATAATCAGCTTAATCTCCCTGATATCGGCGAATATGAAATCTATTCCACCGCAGACATACCGCCCGGAAAAAAAATTCTACTGAAGGAAACGCCGAGAAACGCAATTAATGAAGACGGTTTGATCGGTTTCTTTTCGGCGGAAACCGCTGATCGTCTAGCATCGGGGCGAATGTTCGTAGGTTCAAGATAATCGAGAAGAGGAATCGCGTATTTTCCCAATGAGGAAGGGTTTGTTCACACCTATATCCTTTCGGCGATTTATTTGGGAAGATGGGCGGAATGGGCAATTTCGGTCCCAATGCACAGTTACAGCCTATCCGCTCCCCGCACCTACGGAACTCTATCCCAAAGCAATACCGGTTTGGGAGATTTAAAAATTTCCTGGAAAGCAACTTATCTACCGGATAGAAGTTATTACAGGTTCGCCTATGGGTTCGTGGCATTCGCGGCTACCGGAAACCCGAATGCAATGAAGCCCGCGGGCCCCAAAAATCAGGACGAGTTAAAACTATTTGGTTGCGTAACTACGAAAGAAACCGATTATGCGGTGGCCAATCTTAACCTGGGCGCGATTGTCAACAGCGAGGGCAGGGAAAACAGATTTATCTATAAGCTAGGTCTAAGTTATGAAGCTAGCCGTCACGCTTCGTTAATCGGCGAATTCGCCGGAGAAGTTCAGGGCGATAAAGATCATGACAGCCTGGATATGATCACAGGAATTCGCCTTTCACCCACGCCTTATTCGGTGCTGGAAATGTCGTACACAAAGAACCTTCGAACCTATCGCGAGTATGGTTGGGATGATCGCTGGGAATTTGGTACAACCATTAGGTGGTAGGTGCGGTTCATCTCTTCCCAAAGGCACGATAACCCTTTATCAACCAAAAAGTCCCGGTTACAAAGGGCTTTTTTAGACATTGTTTGACAGGAGTTTCGGGGATAAAATGAAA
>JACPTH010000426.1 GCA_016192885.1 bacterium
TTCTGATCGTGAGAATTCTTCGAACGCTCTTAAACCAAGTTGAATTTAAAGGAACTCTTGGGAAAAACCTCGAAGATTTTAGAAAAAACTTTAATTCACTTCATCAAAACCAAAACAGCGAATAGGCGTTTACCCGGCTGAAAAAATGAAGGCATCAGTTATTTAAGTTTTGCGACCGCATTTGCAATATCTGTGGTCGCCTTATTTAAATATCGGTCAGCGTAGTAATGACCGGCCAAGCCATTCTCTTCAGAAAAAACCACAACGGAATAGGTTTTTCCATTGACTTTTACAAGGCCGGTGTTAGTCGCGCAAAGGCTGTTAGAGCCGATTTTTCCTCCGATGGTTTCGTGTCCTGAGGCTTTAATCAAATCGTGAGGTTTGCTAAAACCTGCCCAAGCGGTTTTGGGGCCGGTCCCTTGAACATTTCGATAGGTGTTGTAAAAATCTTTTGCCACCTTTGCCATGTCAAAGGCGGTTGACCCGTTTCTCCGCTCAAATGAAGTCTGGCGAACGGCGGAAAGGTAACTGTATTTTGTGGTTGAATAACCCATGTCCGAAAGGATCTTATTTAACTTCGACAAGCCGCCAAGTTTTTTTGCCAGGAGGTTAGGGCAGGTATTGGAAGACCGTACAAGCGTTTGGTAGATCGCTTCCCTGACCGTATATTTTTGTCCGATTTTCTCACCATCGGTGGTTTGATCGTTTGTTCCATCAACTCTTAAAACTTCATCCAGATTGACCCGTCCGGCTTTTACCTCGCGCAGCATCGCATTTACAACAGCCAATTTAATTGTGGATGCAACGGACCGAGGCTTCCTGGAAAAATTCATTCCAACGTATTTCCCTGTCTGAACATCCATGATTGCCCAGCTGTGTATTTTGGGATTTGCCTTGGAAATAGCGTTAATATTAAGTTTGGTTAAATCAACACCCTTACCTTCAGTTTTGGGAAATGCAGCGGTAGAAATTTCGGTTGGCGTTTGATTTTCGGGTGGAGAAATCGCGACTTGCGAATCGTTAGTGGTAGTTGAATTAGGGGTAATCTTTGTTTCTTTTGCAGTTTTTGGGCTACTAATTGATTCATCTTCAAAGGGGTTTTGAGCAAATGAAAAATTCGCAAAAAATAGTATAATTGTGACCTGAAAGAAAACAATTTTTTTATTCATAATTTATCCTCGAATAGATGAAATCGATCGTTATTTTTGGGTTGTGAAAACTGATTTTATGATTTTCTTTCCAAACTTGCAACAAGCAAAAAACTATTACCAGCAAGGGGAAGAAAAGTTTAAGTTTTTTCCAAATTTTCATTTGGTAGAATCCAAAGGGCTTTTTTGCTTAGGCACACTTTAACTGGGGCTCCTGTGACCAAATCATCTCTGCAAACCCGAGTTTTCATAACATCAATTTCAAGGTTGGGTCTTAAGGAATCGCCTTCACTCTCAAAGGAAAAGTTGCCAAAAAGCTCAGACCGACTTACAATTTTTCCCAACATCGCGTTGCAATCACTTTCATCACACACTTTCCAATCTTTTGGAACCGGATCTATTTTTATTTCCTCAGGGCGAATACCAATAACAACGTTTTGTCCGACATGAACAGATTTGCTTGGATGCGCACGAATTCGCCTTTTCCCGACCTCAACTAGGACCTCCGTGCCTCCGTTAAAAATTTCACATACGACGCCAAAAAAAATATTACGCGTCAAAAGGAAATCCGCGACCTCAATCGACTGGGGGTTATGGTACAAATCACCCTGAGTTCCGACCTGATGGAGTTTGCCACTTAAAATTACCCCGATTTTATCGCCAAGATAATAAGCCTCGTGGTGATCATGAGTAACATGGAAAATAGTAATTCCAAGATTGGTTTTAATCTCCCTAAGTTTCTTTTGTAACTGCCGTTTAAGGTTTTCATCAATTGCGGCGAATGGTTCATCCAAAAAAAGAATCGCCGGTTCAAAAATTAGAGCCCTTGCCATGGCGATGCGCTGGCGTTCACCTCCGCTTAACGTGGAAACATTAGGGCGTGTAAGAAGATGCATAATTTCGAGAAGATTAGAAACCTCTTTTAATCTTTGCTCCATCAATTCTTTGGGGAATTTCCGTGCGCGGGCTCCAAACAACACGTTGTCTTTAACTCCAAGATGGGGAAACAATCCATAATCTTGGGGCAAATAGGCAACCTGCCGTTGTTCAGGAGGAAGTTGGGAAACCTCCATATCATTAATAAATACCTTTCCACCCGAAAAAAGATGCAACCCCATTAAAGTTTCTATTAAAACCGTTTTCCCAGAA
>JACPTH010000427.1 GCA_016192885.1 bacterium
GAAAGCAGCGGATGGAATAGAAGAGTATATCCCTCCCATTGAACCTCAATCCGCTCATTCCCTCCAAGGCAGTCCGCCAATCCCTTCTCGTAAACCTCTCGCGGGATTCGAGGAAAGTAAGGAGCTTCAACCTTGGTTTGAAGTTGCCTGCCCTCCGAGATGAATAAAAGTACTTGGCCGTAGGAAGAAAAAGAAAGAGTCTGGGCCTTCTCTAGAAATCTTTCCAAAATGTGTTGGAGAGGGAGGGTAAAACCCATCGTTTTGGTCAACTCATATATTTCCCACAACTCTTGATTTATTTCATCAAGTTTCCTGTTTCGATCGACTTCTTCACGGATTTTTTCTTGTAGAGCGGAAGCCATCAAATTAAACATGCTTCCAAGAGTTGCAAGTTCCCCTGTTCCGTTGATGGGAACTCTTTGACTGTAGTTTCCGCGTTTAATTGCGTCCAAGCCTTCCAAAATGAATGAGAGGGGACGAAGGATAATTTGAGCGATAAAAATTGCCAGGGCAACCCCAAGAAAGATATTCACCCCTGCCGTAAAAGCGACTTGATAAAACGATTCGTAAAACCCTGAAAACTGAAATTCAGGGACGCCAATTCCTATGGTTCCAATCCATTCGGAGCCTGAGGAAACTGCAAAGAAGACTTCCCTGGAGCTTTTCCCGGAAACTCCGGAGCGCGAAGTTATAGTATTGGGTGAGAGCGAATGCGGAAATCCCTCGGGAGGCAATCGGCTTGGATCTCCAAATTTACTCCACCAATTTCTGTCGTAGATTGTAACCCGAATATTTGCCATTCCAGGCTCCCGATTTTCAAACAGGCGATTTAAAGTAACGCTTGAGCCGGTTTTAAATAATTCGCGAACAGGCTCCTGGAGTATTCGACCAAGGAAATTTGTTTTTGCGGCCCCTTCCTTGTAAAAGTTTAAATTCTCCCGCGATAATGTGATTATGGCGAAAAAAACATTGATAAAAACAACTATCCAAGTCAGATAAAAAATTAGAGTTCCCTGTACGCTTTGAGGAATTACCCTCGATAAAACTGATTTTA
>JACPTH010000428.1 GCA_016192885.1 bacterium
ATCGCAGATGCTTGGGGATTTCACCGGATTACAAAAGTGATTTTCGACTTTTCGGGCGTATTTTGGGTCCCCGTGAAGTTAGATTAAAATTGATTGAATGTTTGGCACTCGGAGGTGAAATTGCCGACGCATTTTTTCTAGTTTCGGAATACAGTTTTTCTCCCGCATTTCCTAGGGATGACTATCCATGGGCGCATATTAAAGGCCTTGTATTGGCCCTCATGGCCGATTATGCCGGGGCATCCGAACTTCTTGGAAAGTTCAAAGTTGTTTCTCCACAAGACTTTCCTACCGTAGATGAAGCTCTTTGGGTCCTTGAAGGCGTTTACGATCGCCTAAAGGAAGATACTAATGACGAACGCTACGGAATGGATGCCAAAATAGTGGCATCACTGCTAAAAGAATTGAAGGGTATTTTTTCCAAGGAAAAATACACCACGGCGGCCCATTTGTTTCCTAAATGGCTTCCAGGAGATCAAACCTTTTTCAATGCCTTGGTTCCATATATTGAGGGAAAATTTGATCAGGCAAAACGCATTCTTTCTCCGTTCAAAAAACATGGTTTGCTTTCTCGTTCAAACCGCTTAACCGCCAGGGTTTTACAAATTGAGTGCGATCTTTTTTTGGGAGAAAAAATCACCGATGAAGTAATCGAAGATTTATTGGAAATTTCTCTCGAGAAAACTGCTTCACCGCTGCTTTCGGAACATATCGGTTTTCTGTTGGCGCGTTACATTAACGGTGAGGACAAAGAGTTCAAGGCTGGGAAACTTGAAAGCGAAGGGCAGGCTTTTGCGAAGGCGATTACAAATAAACCCTGCACCCTTTCCCTAAAGTACGAAAGAGGCAAGATAAAGCCCCCTTCGACCCCTCAACAGCCTAGAAATCGTCGGAAAAAACAAGAAGAGATGAAAAAAGAGCCCGAGAAAATTGAAAAGGAGCCGAGTAAATTAATTGCGGAAATCTACGCAAATAGGCCGGATGATTGGATTGTCAGCGCGACTCTAAATCTTGTTAAATTGCCCGAATTTTCTCTTCAGCCCTAGCGGAAAATCACTTCCCCCCCTTATCCTTGATAACTTTTACTGCCTCTCTTTGGCCATTAGATTTAGCTAGCCCCAAAGGGGAAACCCCTCCGGTCGTCCGGGAATTAACGTTCGCCTTTTTTGAAACAAGAAGTTTGATGATTTCCACCTGCCCGTATGATGCAGCCTGATGAAGCGGAGTAAACCCGCTTTTATCGGCCGTATTTACGTCAGCTTTTTTGGAGATGAGATATTCCGCAATTTCTTTCCTTCCAAATCGCGCGGCAAATTCAAGCGGAGTCCAGCCATCGGAATCTTTTGAATTAACCAACGAAGGTTTGGATTCTATTAACAACTTTACTTTTGAAAGGTTGTTTTGCTCAACCGCATGGTGAATCTCATCCGCAAAAAGAATCCCGCAAAATAAAAAAAATGTGATGAGAAAAGCAATAGTTCCTTTTTTCACGATTTGTCTCCCACTTAAGATGTTTCAATTAATTTATCGACTTATCCACCCAAAATGTTATCATCTGGTCGGATTGCGGTTGTTGTTATTTTCGTATTTTTTGCGATTATTGGTATGGTTACCATTGCCCAAGCGGCAAGCAAGCAAGAAATTTATGAACTTTCCCAACAGCTTAAAGAATTGAAAGCAGATCTTAAAGTGGCCCAAAGTCAGCTTCGTCGACTTAATGAAGAAGGCGGAGCAACTGATCAAGAAAAAGCCCAGGAACTCATGGAAAAAATTAAGAATTTGCGCGAAAAAATCCATGAGGTCGAAAGCAAGCTTCAAGAAGCAAAATCCGAGTAACGAGAATGTGAAATTTGAGGCGCGGTTCCTAAATCCGGAAGAGCGTTAAATGAAACCCCGGCATTTGCTGGGGTTTCTTCATGTTAACTAAACAGTGAAGTTTCGCACTTTTTTGTGAGGTGAATTTCCGAAAGAAGCGTAATGAAAATTTTCCTTTCGGAACCCACAAATGCAAGTCAATAAAGCTTCTTTAAATTCGTAAATCACCATTCGTAATTATTTTAAAGCTGGGGGGGTAGTCAAATAAATTGAAATTACTGCCACCGAGACAATCAAGGTTCCCCTTTCATCTTTTTTTTGTCCTAGTTTTTTTCGGGTTTTTGGGCTTTGAGATTAGAGATTTAATTTCTTCCGCGCGCTCCCAAGTTAAGTTCAAATCCTGGGTGGTTGAATCAAAATCGGCATTATTACAAAGTAAACCCATTCCAATCCCGCCGCTTCCAATCCAAGAACTCATTGCTACGGCAGTTCCATCAGTTCTTTGGGGGTTTTATGAAAATGAGGTTTTTCGCGTTAAGGAACTGATTTTACCCGGTACAAAAGACCGCTCCTCGACTATTTCTTTTGAAGGTCCTTGGTTAGGGAAATCTAAACTCGTTTTTGAACCTCCGACGAACCATCCAATAATTGTTTCCTCTGAACTTCATAACTCAAGATTTATTGCTTCCATTTCAAAAAATGCATCTCCCGATGTCGCCCAAATAAAGGATTTATTGCGATCTTTTGGCGGAGGGTTTACGGTCCCGCAACCCTTTTTGGATGGCAAAACTTTTCTTGATGGCTTATCAATCGAGCTAGGTTCTCCTGCGATTCTTCTTTCGCAAGAAGTCCTAGCAAAAGCTTTATTAGGGCCCTTAAACAAGGAGAAAAGAGATTTCTCGTCATTGAGCCAAAGGTTTTCAGATAAACAGGTTTGCCTCCCATGGGAATCAAGTTTAATGCCCGAAGTGTCAGGTCTATTTTTTGAGGGAATAATCGTTGTTCCAAATCCGAAAATTGAATGGACCCCGGAGTTTTGCAAAACTTTGAAAGCAACTCAGGGTTTTTCCGATTATGAAAAACTTTGGGAAAGACGGAGTAAGTTAAATGCAACGTGGCTACCATTGCTATCTGAAGACATCCGGGAGCTTCTTGGCTCCGGATACCTTCGATTTAATCGACCGGACGTCCTTTTTCCAGATATGACGCTCCTTACCCCCATGGACGAAATAAATCTGTTGAGAGCGCTCCACAGGGCAAAATGTGAGTCCAATTTGTTCCAATTTTATCCTAAAGCCATTTCCGCTCCGGCATCTCAACCCTTAGACCCTTTTGAAGGGCCATTCTTACATTTTTCCAGGGATTTTAACAATTCCAGGGATTTACTTCGGGAATTTCAAGAAAGGGCTGCCCAGCCTTTTGACCAGGTTTATTTACTTTCAAATGGCGATTTGAAAGTCGATTCCTTAAAAGCTGAAGGGAACGTGTTTATCGGGTGCGCGAATGGTTCAATCGACATTCATGGAAACCTTTCGAACGGTTGTTTTACCTTTGCAAGCAAGGGAGGCAATATAAATATCCATTCCGTAAAGTCCGAAACTGAATTAAACTTGGTTTCAATAAAAGATTCAAAGGGGTTAGGTGGGAAAGTAATTTTTATGAATTCTATAAATTTTTCCGGTCGATTACGAGCCGAGACAATTGAATTAGCTTCCCCTAACGTTGATTTGCGCGTAGTTTCAAAAATCCCCTATTTCTCTTCTAACATTCCAATTTTAACTTGTACAAAAATTGGATCTTCTCAAAAAAAGGGGGAACGAGCCATCTCTACTCAAAAGCTAGATTCCTCACATTCGTTCGGAATGAAACACAACACTGTCATTTCGAACGAAGAGAGAAATCTCTACCACAATAAATCAATGTGTCCCCCGAGTTATTGAGTAGATACAAATTAATGAACATTTTGACAATTTTTTAAGATATAATTTCTTCAAATTTGAAAGGGTAATCAATTCAGAAGCCGCGGGTTATGAAATATTTAAAACAATTAATTGAATTTCTAAAAACTCAGATGGTACGCCGAAGCTGGCTTATCCCTATCTTTTTGCTGTATGCAATGGAGGTTTTCGCAAGGGCCGGAGGGGGCGGAGGATATCACAGCAGCGGCGGAGGGGGCGGAGGAGGAGGAGGAGGAGGCTACCACAGCAGCAGCGGCGGCGGCGGCGATGGAGGAGATTTAATTCTACGACTTATTATCGAACTGGTGTTTAGGTATCCGTGGATTGGGGTTCCATTACTTATTGCTTTTATATTTTTTACTTATTATGGAAGCCTTGAGGGCAAGGAGCAGTACGTCGATTATACGATTCGGAAGGGAGTCAAAGCCCAAAATAATGTTAAACGCCTTCAAGCCGAAGCTTCGATTCGTTCTCGCGACCCGGCATGGCAAAGCGGGCAATTTGTAGAGAGGGTCAAAAACGCTTTCAAGTTGATTCAAAAAGGGTGGTCGGATCAGGACCTTTCCGGGGTCCAAGCATTTATCTCAGACGGGATTTATGAACGTTTTACGTTGCAAATTTCGGAGCAAAAAGATTTTGGCTATCGTAACAAACTTGAAGATGTTAGAATACTCGAAGCAAGGATCGCACAAATTCAAACTGACAAACATTTTGACACCGCTCACGTTTATTTTCGGGCATCATTAATCGATTCGAGGGTTGATTTAAAATCGGGGAAATGTTTAGAAGGCCAGCGAAAAGCCGAAGAATTTGAGGAATACTGGTCTTTTATTAGGAAACCCGGGGCTAAGACCCTAAATAAGCCAGGGTTGATCGA
>JACPTH010000429.1 GCA_016192885.1 bacterium
AACGGGGTTTTAGCGATCCATGGTTCTATTCCCATCTCGGAACCTCATCCCGTTCGCGAGATTTTCAAGAGATCGGTAGATCGGGTTGAAACATCAAGGATCGCGCACCTTAGTGAATGGCTTAAGCCCGAGGAAATTTCAGAATTTCCCAATTTAATCGCGCTCTCCTTCGCCGAATTTTTTGGGGAAGAACATCTTATCCGAAGTTCTCCTTCAATTTTGGAAACCAAGGTTGCAGAGTTTCTTGAAAGGGAAAAATACGCGGATCTATTTTGGAACAAACGCGGGGACTGTAGCAGTTTAGGGGTTCAGGCAATGCAAAAATTTTCAATCGAGAGGATGGTTTGCATCTGATATTTGTTTCAAGACGGGGCGAAGAAAATCGTATCTCCCCATAAAAGGGGGGGCGAGGCAAACCTCGGCGAAAAGCGAGATTCCTCACATTCGTTCGGAATGACAAACAATGTTTGGTTGTTAGAGCCATTTGAAGATATGTTACGCGCCTTAAAGACAAAGAGTCAAAAACGGGAATGATTCATTTGTAAGTTTTTTCACCGGAAAATAGTACATTTCTGTTGAAATCCGCCGATAATTTGTCTATCTTGTCAAAAAATTGTTGATAATTTGAAAATCTTTTCGTGAGGTTATGATGCCCATTGAGGTCGTTCAACTACCTAGGGGGGGTACCCTTGTCAAAACTCCGGAGGGATCTCTTCAAGTTGGCGCCGCCCCGGAAACCATTAAAGACACTCTTAAACTTATAGGGGAAGTTCCCGCGACTTTTGTTCTTCCCAATCATTTGTTTAGCACTGAGCGCGGGGTTTCCTTAGCAGATATTGAGTTTCCCGCCTATTACAATTTCTTCCTTAAGGGTAGGCGTTTACGAGTTATTGGCCAACCGCGCCAATTAGACATTATTTTGAAGGTTTTGCGAGAGGCGGTTCTTGGCCCGGAGCAAATTAATCTTCAAAAAGAGTTTCCTCTCGATGCCAATCGGGACTTAATTCCGGACCTTCGGGCTGAGATGGAGTTTTTGCGCGCTACGAAACCGCAGAGTACCCACAAGATGGAGCTTTCCGATATCGTCATCGGGGAACCCTGGAAAACCAATAACCGTGTTCCTTTCGGCTCGATGTTTTTGGAACGTACAAATAAAGGAAGCCTCCGGATTCTTCAAGAAGAATCGGTTTTGGCTGAAGTGCCGCTCGATGTTTATTTTACCGATCGACAAGAATTTACCGAACGGAAAAAACCCTTCGAGCCGCCTCTTTTTGGGATAACCGTCATCGGGTCGGGTCATGGTTTCGACCCGAAGGAAATGACGAGCGGATTTATTGTCTGGGTAAATCGTCGCGGAATTCTAATCGACCCGCCGGTTGACAGCACTCTTTGGTTAAAAGCCATGGACATCAATACCCGTTTGATCGATGATTGTATTCTTACGCATTGCCATGCCGACCACGACGCAGGAGTGCTTCAAAAGCTGCTGGAAGAGAAAAAAATCAATCTTTATACGACCGAAATGATCATGGAAAGTTTTGTTAGAAAATATCTCGGTTTAACCGGGCTATCATATAAAACGTTCATGGAGCTTTTCCACTTTCACCCGATAACCCTTCATGTTTCAAACCGAATACACGGCGCGGAATTCAGGTTTTTTTACACTCTCCACTCGATTCCCACTATCGGTTTTGAGGTATATTTTCAAGGAAAGAGTTTTGCCTATTCTTCCGACTCACTTTTCGATCCCCCCACGATAAAAAACTTGCACAAGTTAGGCATAATTAATCGTTACCGCATGATTGAACTCATTAATTTCCCTTGGCACCATACCGTTATCTTTCACGAAGCTGGGATACCTCCCATTCACACACCGATAAAGAATTTGGCCGACTTACCGAACTCGGTGAAAGAGCGGCTTTATCTAATTCATGTTTCGGAGAAAGCTCTTCCTCCTAATTCGGAGCTAAAAAAAGCCATGGCAGGGCCGGATGAAACCATTATCATTCCGGTTACCCCGCCGCCAAGTAACGAAGCTCTTGAATACTTAAACGTGTTGAATCATGTTGATTTATTCAATGATCTACCGATTGAGAAAGCTAGGGAGTTTCTTACTCTCGTTAAAATCGCTCGATTTAAACCGGGCGAAGTGATAATAAAAAAGAACACTCCCGGGGACCGGTTTTTCATGATCGTGAACGGTCGGGCCAATATCCTTCGGGGGGATGGCGCCATCATTAAAAGCTATGCTAACAATGACTACTTCGGCGAAACCGCTATGATCCTTAATGCCCCTAGGAACGCGGATGTGATTTCCGAAACCGATCTTACCGCGCTGGTAATGGAAAAATACGATTTCTTGTACTTTATCCGAGGCTCGGAAATCGCTCAGCGAATGAAAATAATAGCCGAGAATCGAGAATTCGACACCTGGACCCTTTTTAATAACTCCCCCGCATTTAGGAATCTGTCAGCCACGCAGCGGACACAACTCCAGGGTATTATGACCCGAATGGAATTCATCCAGGGAGGAATTATAGCCAGCGAATCGTCAGAACGTGATTGTTTTTACCTGCAGGAGTCCGGTCAAATAGTTCTTTCCAGGAAGGGAAAGGCGTTGGTTTCGACTGAACGAGGAAGTTTTTTCGCGAAAATCTATGCTTCTCCTCAGCGTGGGGTAAACCGTTTCACTATGTTGGCACGCTCCCAAACCGTTGTCTACGGCGTTGATATCTTGGATTTTTATCGCTTTCTGGCAAGGAACCCCGGAGTATTCCTCATTTTGAGAAGCACCAGAACCAAGAATCTGATCGTCTTGGAAAAGAGCGCGGCAATTGTCTCCGGCCCGCTAAAAGACAATAATTTTCCTTAATAAAGTCGCGTATTTTCTCAATAAAAGGGGCAGGGATGCCCGTTTTCGCCTGCATGACGAAAAAAAGTTTTCGTTTCAATAAAATGGTATTACAATGAAGCGGTTTTATCATGGAAACTTCCTCATCAATTGTAACCCGTAACTTGTGTCGCACATTTGAGGTCAGGCGTAAATCTGAAGGATTCCTGGCAAGTTTGAAAGGAATTTTTTGGCCTCGAAGCAACTTTGTCCGGGCGGTTTCCGGCCTTGACATGGAGATACAAACCGGCGAATTGGTTGGGTTCCTTGGCCCCAACGGAGCGGGAAAGACCACTACCCTCAAAATGCTTTCGGGTCTAATTTTTCCAACATCGGGAAGCATTTCCGTGCTCGGCTTTCAACCTTTTCAAAGAGACTACGAATACCTTGGGCGAATTTCTCTGGTAATGGGGCAAAAGCAAAACCTCTGGTGGGATCTACCCCCTATTGAAACACTCGCCATCCATCGCGAAATTTACAATATTTCGCAAGCCGAATTTCGGGCAAGACTGGATGAGCTAGTTGAAATGCTTGAGATTGTAGATTGCCTTGATATTCAAGCGCGAAAACTTTCATTAGGCCAGCGGATGCGGTGCGAACTCGCGGTCGCCCTTCTCCATCGCCCGCAAATCTTGTTTCTTGACGAACCCACCATAGGGCTTGACATTCTTATGCAAAAAAGGGTTCGCGCATTTTTACTCAACTATCACGAAAGGTTTCGCCCCACAATTCTCCTGACTTCGCATTACATGGAAGATGTAATTGCATTGGTACAACGAGTTATAGTTATTAACCGCGGTTTAAAAATCTACGATGGAACTTTGAATGAGCTATCAAAAGCCGCCCGCTTGGAAAAGATACTAACGGTTACTTTTCAGTCCATTCCTGAGGGATTTTCCCCCCTTGCTTTCGGAAAGCTAATTTTCCAGGAAGGCCCAAGATTTCAAGTTAAAATTCCTCGCGAGAAAGCGGCTGAAACCGCTTCTAATCTATATTCTACAGGAAAGGTTTTAGATCTTACCCTTGAAGAAGCCCCAATTGAAGAAGTTTTAGGAGAACTCTTCGCCTCATGAAAAACGGGTTGACCTTTTTTCCGAAAGGGGTTCACTTTTTTAGGGTTTCGATGCAGCTATTAAAGGCTTATTGGCAGGAAACCCTTGCCTATCGAGGAATGGTGATTATTTGGGGAATTCACTCAATTATGGTTCCCTTTGTTTTAATGTTTGTTTGGTTGGCGGTTGAAAGAGGCTCTAATTCACCATACCAGGATGGGGACTATATTTTGTACTATTTGGCCATGCCTTTGGTTATGAATTTTATCGACTGTTGGACGGTATTTACATTTCCCGAAGAACTAAGAGAGGGTTACTTCAATCGACAATTGCTTAAACCTCTTCACCCGATCTGGGGACATGTATTCGAGCATATCGCCGCAAAGGCTTTCCAGTTGCTTTGTCTGGTTCCCATCGTTTTTTCCATTTCTTGGTTTATGGGAGACTATCTTCCCGACATTGATTTTTCTTTTCGAAAAATCGCGCTTTTGTTTTTCGCGCTACTATTCGCGGTGGTGCTTCGTTTTGTAATGAATACCACTCTTGCCATGACCGGGTTTTGGATCGAACACGTAGAGACTTTAAACTTGGTGTTTAACCAGGCAATTTGGGCTTTGCTTGGAGGAATGGTGACGCCGATCGAAACGCTTCCGCCCATTTTTCGGATCGTAACCGATGTTTTGCCGTATCGTTACACGCTAAGTTTTCCAATCGAAATTTTGCGGGGCAAAATTTCAAATGGCGAGATTATTATTGGTTTTGTCGTGATGGTTTGCTGGTTATTTTTGTTTTCCTTGGCGGGTCGCGCACTGTGGCGGGCGGGCCTTAGAATTTATACCGCTTACGGAGGATAGTATTATCCGCTAATGAATTTTAGAACCTTCTCCCTTGAATTTCCACGCCACGCGCGAATCCTGATTCAATTCTGGAAAACCTCACTTGTACAAGCCATGGAATACAGGGTTAATTTTATGTTGGGAATCGGGGCTAACGCAATCGATTTTACCATCGGGTTGGTTCAATACGGTTTTTTTTTCTCGGTTGCGAATTCAATCGCCGGATGGCAAAAAGATCAAATGCTGGCTTTTTACGCGATTTTCATGACGATTTTTTCATTGCATTTCATCGTTTTGTTCCCGAACCTTGAAGCGATGAGCCAACTTGTGAATTCCGGGGCTTTAGACCTGGTTTTGACAAAACCTATCTCGGTTCAATTCTTGCTTTCATTTCGAAAACTCTCCTTTGATGAGATGGGAAGTTTTTTCACGTCCCAGGTGCTTCTGTTGGGATTATGGGCGACCGGGCGAATAGACGTTTCGGCTCAAAACTTATTTCTTTTCTTTGGGGCATTGTTTTGTAGTTTTTCATTTGTTTACTCATTCTTTTTGTTTCTAATGGCGATTGCGATTCGGATTGAAAAACTTCAGAACATGGCTGAATTGATGTGGAGTTTTTTCACCTTTTGCCGTTACCCCGTGGACGTTTTTCCAAGATGGGTTAGAAGCCTCTTTATTAGTTTAATCCCTATTGCTTTTATCACAACAATCCCGGCCAAAGCCTTAACAGTCGGCGTGGAGCCTTCAACCGTTATTTGGGGCGGGTTTCTTGCGGTTGTATTTTTATTCGCGGCGCGCTTTTTTTGGAAAACCGCAATCGCATCTTATACTTCAGCCGGGGGATAAAACAAAACAGTAACCGTTCAGCCATCAGCTTTCAGCAAAAAGCACTGAGTAATGCGGTTTAAGAATCTAGGTTCACCTACTTCTCATTGGGTTGAAAATAACAAACTATTGTGCCGTTGTCTTTTACTTTGTGCTCCGAAACCGTTAGTTTTACGGGGTCGCCGGCATGAAGTCCGTCAAGGGGTTGCCCTTTTACGATAACCTCGTAAGTTTTCTCTTCTTTTGACCGCACTACAAGTCGCGCACCGGAATCTATGCTTTCCAAAAGGACCCCCTCCAAGCGATAAGACTTTCGGGTTATTGAACCATCATTTTGGGTTCCGGTCGAGCTTAAGTAACTAGAACCCAGAAAAATCATAATTATCAAGGCTCCCCCTAAACCAAGGAAAATAATTATTTTCAAACCCCATGTCTCGAAAATCCCCAAGATTTTCTCGCCAAAAGGGCTATCCCAAATTGACTTTTTGGGCAAAGCCTTTAAAGCATAAGGCGGAAGCGGTTTCTTTTGCTTTTCTTCTTGGCTGTTCCATTGTTCCTCAATTTTCTTTATAAAACCTGGAATCTCATTTGGGGCAAGCCTTTCGGATTTGGCTAAAAAATCTAGGTTCTCCTGAAAAGCTTTCTGAGAAAGGCGAGAAACTTCTTGATTCCCCTTTTTCTGAAGTTTAAACAAGGAAAACAAGTTTTCCGGTTCAGGGTTTGCTTGAAAAAGCGTAATTCCAACGTCTAGGAGCGCGGAATTTTGGCAGTGCAACATAAACTCGGTCAAAATATCCCTAATAAGAGAAACATCAAAATAAACCATGCATCCCAAAGCCAATTTTTGTTGTTCAACTGAACGTGAAGTAAGCATGGCTTTTAACGATGAAATCGATTGGGCGCAATCGAACCGCTTTAATATCCGAATTGCGGTTGATTTGATACGCCCGTTTGGAGATTGAAGAAATTTCCCGATATGCTGAAAAAGCTCATCGGGGGCGCTTCCTGAAAGATATTCCAAGGCTGCGGAAACAATGTTAGGATCTGATTGTTTTAGTGAAGTCCAGGCTTTTTTTTGAAAGTTCGGAAGATTGAATTTGGCGGCTGATCGAAAAGCCGTTGCAAGGACGTCTGAAGGGGATTCTTCACTGTTAATGATTTTTTCTAGGAACGACCCGTCGGAGGTTTGATCGCTAGGAGCCCAGGACGATATGCAGCGGATTTTTTCTTCCGGGGAAAGATTATCCCATGGTTTTTGTTCGGTTTGATAGGCCGCTTGACCTTGAGGTAAAATCCGCCCTCCCAAGAAACCTTCTATTTTTCGTTTTACTTCATCGGGAATTACCCAAGATAGCGCTTCTTGCATGGTCTCCTTGATTAGCGGGATTTTCATTTTTGCGGTAATTTCCGCTTCGGCCTCAATTTGGGAATCCCCTGAAGAAAGTCGTAAGATAGTTTCCTGGACAAAGGCGCGAGCTAATCTTTTTTGAATCCAGGTTTTGAGTTTTTGTTGATAAAGCGGGAACTTATCTCCTAAACATTTTGACGCTTCAATTCCGCTTAAGGCGTTCTTTAAGGAATCCTTCAATATTTGCGATTTAGCCGCGGGCGCGGTTTCCCCTAATTCCCATAGTTTAAACGGAGATTCAACGTCGGGATTCGTTTCGAAAAGGGTACAAGCATTTTCTACCAGGGAAAGGTCGCTTTCAGCCGAAATAAACTTTAACAAAATAGGCTTAATATCGGAAAAAGCAAAATAAAAACTGTTCCGGATTGCCAACATTTTCAAGTTTATATCGGAACTTATCAGTAACGCTTCAAGGTGAACCAAAGCTTCCGGAAGGTCGATCTTTGAAAGACCGCGAACCGCTAGAATTCTGGTTCTTGGGTCGGAAGATTGCAATAGTTTTGGTAATGCCTTTTCCAATTGCTGGGGGGCGATTTTAATCAGGCTCTCCATTGCCGCCCATCTAATTGAAAAGCTCTTAGAATAAAGCCTTGAGGAAACAGCCTTTATATGCTCCTTAGGCCAGAATTCGATAAACTTTCGAATTATCGTCGCGGCCACAAAAGGGTTTTTTTCAAGTTCAAGCATTAGATGGGCATTGGTAGAATATTCCTTAATTTCCTTATCTTCCAGGCTATCAAGAAGGACTTGACGTTCCCCCGGCCCTGCCTGAGAAAATTTTTCAAAGAATGCTTGGGAATTAATGGGTTCCTTCGGGGAGTCGAGCAACTCATAAAGTAGAGCTTCTTCAGGCGCGAGATTCTTTTTTATCGATTCAATCGCGTAGTTTAACAAAGACTTGCATTCCTCATCATCTTCAACTTTTTCGCGCTTAAAAAGAAACTCCAACAGACTATGGTCACCGCCATCCGTTAAAATCTTCTCCAAAGCCATTATTCGAAGGGTTTTAAGAGGAGCTTCCAGATCGGCAATGGCTTCCGTGCCAACCTTTGGTTTCTTTTTAATTGTACTTTTCTTCATTTTCCATTTTCCAAAATGGGAGGGAATTGAAGAACCAATACTGTAATATCGTCGGCCGGAGGTCCGGGTTTAACTATTTTCTCATGCCATTCCCTGATCGCTTTCTCAGTTTTGCGAGGGGTTTCGCGGATCAGCGAAGGAAGAATACCCGTAAAGCGTTCAAAACCCACAACCGATTCATCGTACGTAATTGCTTCAATCAATCCATCCGAATACTGGATAATTGTATCTCCCGGCAAGATTCCCAGTTCCTCATTTTTGTGCGTACCGCGGGGACCTATTCCAATAACAGGTCCTTTGAAACTAAGAGGAAGGCAGTTTCCGGACCTAACTAAATAAGCTTCATGATGGCCGCCGTTTGACGCAATCAATTTATTCGCTTCCAGATCAATAATTCCCGCCCAACACGTCATAAGCTTTTTCCTTTTTAGGCACTTCCACAATACTAAATTTAGAAGGTCAAGAATTCGCGCCGGATCGGCCTCATTCGCCGGATGCGAGAAAAGCCCCTTTGCCAACGACATTACTATTGCCGCTGAAATACCGTGCCCGGAAACGTCTCCAATGATAACCGCCATTTTTCTCGGAGACAAGATGAAATAATCGAAATAGTCTCCTCCGACTTGAACGGCTGATTGACACGACCCGAAAACAACCAGCCCGGGTATCTTTTCTTCGCCATTCGGGAAAAGGCTTTCCTGAACGATTCTTGCTACTTCAAGGTCTGACAACCCTTCCATCATTTCGTTGAAACTTCGAATCAGCGCCCCAAATTCGTCCGAATCGTCGTTGGGGATTCGGTGCCTAAAATTTCGGGCTTTTATTGCTTCCAAACCGCGAGAAATGTTTATCAAAGGATGGACCACCTTTTGGGAAAGGAGAGTAGAAACGGTTCCAATGATAAGGAGCATCCCTAAAAGGTACAAGTTTAAGTACCATGTTACTTTTCGCTCTTCCTCCTGAATCTCTTCATCAGCGGTCAAGGAAAACAAGTGGAAATTTAGCTTTTCACCCCAAACTCCGGTTACAAGAATTTTCTTGCCCGGTTGCGAAAACCGAAAATTAATCAATCTCTTTTGAACGGAAAATTTCTTTCGGGCAATCTCCAGCTTTTTCCAGAATACGGAATTCTTAGGCATTCTAAACTCAATGTTAGAAGGAGAAACGGCCAATAACCGTGTATGATTTAATTGCCTGGAAAGAATTGGTAGATACCTTTGTATGTATTTCCAGGAAAGATTGTTTCTTTCAAATCCGAAAAGAGCTAAGAAAATTGTCTTTCCCGATTTATCTCGGATCGGAAATGTTCCCTGAAAATGCCTTTTATCACCGAATCTTACCTCCTTGATTTTTCCCACTCCGGTTACTATGCCGTTAAGGAATGCTTGGGCATCCATTCCAAAGGCTTTTGAAAACTCGGTTATGTAACTTTGCGCCTTATTTTCCGTCGAAATGATCGAATCGTTTAATTTATTGAAAATCTCAATATAGGCGCCTTTCGCGAACTTGTAAGCTAATTTGGTATCCGGCTTTAGCTTCATTCTGGATTCGGCGATGATCGCCCCCTTTTCATCAATCATCCAAGCCGAAGTTGGAGAAATAATTTTAATAAGAGTTTCCATTCTTCTGATTGCATTTTCTTGGAAGCTCAGGTTTTCTTCGAAGGGTTTGTTAATTTTGTGTGTCAGTTCGGATTGAACCTCGCCAAAAATCCTATGCATTTTGGTTTCAAAGGAATTCAAGGTAGCTTCCATCTCACCGGCAATTTCACTTTCAATAACTTTCCTAAATTCCATTAGAAAAGCTTGGGTGCTCAAAAGAATCACCGAAATTGGAACAACAATCGTAAAGAGAAAAAGAAAAAATAGCTTGATTTTTACGTTAAACTTGAACGTCAACTTTCCTTGGTGTACAAGCCAAAAAGGGATAAAGGAGAACATAAAAATAAGGAATTCAATGAAAATGAGAAGGACGCGATTCCTTTCGGACAATACTTCCCGGGGCAAGTTCATTTCTACTACCAATCTAAGCCCCGACCCCAAGAACCTTTGTATCATGGTTTTTTTCTCAATCCAAAGCGTTTCCTTGAGGCCGTTGGCTAGCCATGATTTCAATTTTCCCGCGGTGTCTGACGCGTCATTACTATCGATTCCGGGAAAATTCCCCGATGAAGGGTCGAAAAGAAACGCCCGCGAGAATTTGTTTCGAAGATTAAATCTACGCAAACTATCTTTTAGGCCAAGGAGGTCCCAGTCCGGAACTCGGTTTAGAAAGGCAAGGAACATTCCGTTTTGAGATGGGCGGGTAAAATAGACGTATGCGCGTTTATCTCTCAAAAACCCCCGCCTGATCTCGTTAAAATCGACGTGGTCATGACAAGGGTTGTGCAACGGCCCAATTAAGCCGGAAAACGAATACCAATCTTTTTGAATCGGCTTTAAATTGCCACTTTGGGCTATTTCTAGGTCGCGAAAAAAGTTCTTAAGCAATTCTTTTCGGGTATCCATTACGCTTAACTCGGAGATAACTTCACCGTTCTTATCCAGGAATATGAATTCAAAAACTCCTGGAAAGCGCCTTTCTATTTTTCTTTTTATTCGTAAAATCTCCGATTTTGGAAGGTTTTGCAATGAATATTTATCCCAAAATTCATTCAATAGTGATTTAAAAAAGAAATCAGGCTTTTCCCAGCGAGCAATTCCTGAGATGATTCGCTCAAGATTGCTTTCAACCTTTTTTTTGATTACATCCTTTTCGGCCTTAATAACTCCGTCGAATCGAAAGAAAGCAATCACTAACGGGATTCCAACAAAAACCGCGCAAAATAACGCCCAATGGCGCAAAAAACCAAACGAGCTTTGTTCGGAATCTTGAATTACCCTAAATTCGTTCATTCTTAAGTTTTACTGAGAG
>JACPTH010000209.1 GCA_016192885.1 bacterium
TAAGATTTAATTTTTAATTTGTATTTTTGTTTTTTAAATTTTGCGTTTTGATTTAGATTAAAAAAATCAAAGTTGAAGCAAACGCTTAGAAGAATTTTAAGGCTTTTGGCGAAAGAATTGCTTAAAGGAGCCTGAAATATTGCTTTACTATGTTCTTCTTGTGTATGATATTAATAGTGGCTTCGTACATTCCTATTGAGGTGATTCCTATATGAAAAGGTTATTTTTTGACAATCTTAAAATTCTGATAATTCTATTCTTTCTTGTTTCTCAAAACCTACCCCTAATTTGTTTGGCAAAAGAAGGCAGCCCGGAAAACTCTCAAATTAGCATTACCAGAGAATCCGCAAAAAAAATGGTTCGCGAGGGAATTAATTTTTTAATTCTCGAACAGTATAAAAAGGCGGAAGAAAGCTTCATTCAAGCCAAAAGCCTTGATCCATATTCCGAGGAAGCCTACAATTTTTTAGGGCTTTTGTATTTTCAGCAAGGGCTTTTCGAAAAAACCAAGGATATGTTCAATCGAGCCACTTTCACTTGAAAAAGATCAACCCAACACCGCTTACCTTTTGGGAATGGCTTACTATTTTGGCGGAGAACTTGAAAACGCCGTTAACGCCTACGAGACGGCTTTTTCACTTGACTCAAGGCTTCCTGCGGAGGCGCATTATAATTTGGGAGTCGCATATCATGAATTGGCCCGCTATTTAGATGCCATACGAGAATACGAAATGGTTTTGAAAATTGAGCCTACCCATTCAAATGCGACAAATAATTTGGGTTTGGTGTTGTCGCTTTTAGGGGAAAAGGAAAGAGCGATTGACATGTTCAACCAGGTCCTAAAATTAGACCCCAAAAATATGAAAGCCCTTATTAATCTTGGAAATGTTTTTCTTAACTCAAAAGAATTTTCAAAAGCCGAACAAATCTACCTCCAGGCAATTTCTGTTAATGAAAAGGAAATCAGCCCTAAATTGAATTTAGGCGTTGTCTATTTTGAAAAAGGCGAATTTGAGAAAGCCAAGACGGAATGGGACAAGGCACTAAGTTCTGATCCAAAAAATATTCGGATACTTTCCGTTATGGGTTCCGCTTACCTTGAAAAGAAGCTTTACGAGGATGCCATAAAAGTATTTCGGGAAATGGTAAATTTAATGCCCAAAAATGGAGAAATTGCAAATACCCTAGGCTACCTTCTTGCCGAGCGAAACCAAGATTTGGATTATGCAAAAGAACTTATTGAAAGAGCCCTTGACCTTGACCAACCAAATCGCGCGACATATTTCGATTCCTTGGCATGGGTTCATTTTAGAAAGGGGGCTTATGAAAAGGCTCGCGAGGTACAAGAAAAAGCTTTGAAAATTTTCAAGCTAACCCACGAACCAATCTCCAGCGAAGTCCATTTTCACATGGGAAGGATATACGAAAAGCTCTTGGATAAAAAGGCTGCGGCTAAATCGTATTCTTACGCACTTGAAAGCGATTCGGACCCTGATAGCGTCAGAATGGCATCTGAAAGCTTAAGTTTACTAACCAAATGAATGGACGCCATCCCTAGCATTAGTAATTCAAGTCAAGTTTCTAGCGATTTTTGGCCTCTCCTGAAAGGGCTTCTAGCCTTTTCCTTTGGGTACTATTTTTTTCTTATATTTGGCGCTAAGCTTCCGATTTTTTCTAAAGAAGCTTCCATATTTTTGACCGCGTTGGCATTGGTTTCTTTTGCAATTGCATGCGTTATTGGTTTCTCTCGACTTCGACTTCCCAGAACCGTTTATTTGACCCTCGGCTTTTTTGCGGTTTTTCTTGTTCTTAAAACAGCTTCTCCCCTGGTTAACCGAAGCGCCGCAATAAATAAAGTTGGGTCGATAAGCGGAGCGGTCATTTTTTTTACTACCGCTTCCTCGCAAAATCCCGGACTTAACCTTTCCAATTGCATAATCGATACCCGAAACCAAAATTTTCTAAAATTGACTGATTCCTTGGAGAAAGAGTTTCCCGAAGCTCCCTCGGTAATTTTGCTTCTGTGCCTACTTCAATTGTGCGTTGCCTCAGGCATCGGTCTCTGGATTGGAAATGGAATTGACGAGGTAAGCCACCTCATTCCGGTTGCCTTTATCGCCACGCTCGCTGATTCCTGGAGCGTTGCGGGGGGGGCGACGGCAATTATCATCAAATCCGAGCAAATTCATTACTTTCTGTTAAGATTTCCAAGCCTTGGCGGCCAACAAAGCGAAATCCCGTTTCTTATTGGTTTGACCGATTTTTTGTTCTTTGGAATTTTTTATCAAGCAGCCTTTCGGTTTAACCTCGGGGTCGGAAAAAACATAATTTTGCTGTTCTCATCATTCGTTTGCGCTGTCGGAAGCGCGGTAATCCTAAAGGCAGGGTTACCTGTACTTCCTTTTATGGCCGTTTTGTTCGTCGCCGGGAATTATTCCAATCTTTCAATTAAAAAAGAGGACAAGAAAATTATGGCGGCCTTCTTTGTCGTAATGGTAATTGGGGCATTATTGTTCAGTCGATTTATGTCACGCTGATAAAGAGCAAGCAGGATTTTGCCATATTTAGGAGGAAAAACTGTGGTCTGGTTTCAAAAAATGCATGGTCTTGGTAATCATTTCATTCTTTTTGACGAGACGGTTGAGGATTTTAGCTTTCTGAGGCGCAAAGAAAATATTCGAATGTTATGTGACGTTAGTCGTGGAATAGGCGCTGATGGGGTGGGGTTCGTTCAAAAACCGCTGTCACGCGCAAATCAATGCAAAATGCGACTGTTTAATAGCGATGGAAGTGAAGCGGAAATGTGCGGAAACGGAATCCGTTGCGTTGCACACCATTATCGAAGCCATTTCCTGGAACATGACCCAATTTCCATTGAGACCTTGGGGGGGGTTCGGAAAATTTTTTATCAAGGGTGTAAAACCGGAATCTGTTTTTACAAGGTTGAAATGGGAAAGCCTTCTTTTGATTTGGAAAAGACCGGCGAACTCGTTCAAAAAAAGAATGCCGCCCCGCTTTCTTGGAATGGGGAGTTGTACAACCCGGTTTACGTTAACGTGGGGAATCCTCACGCGGTTATTTTTCTTGAAGAACCCATTGAACACGACACTATTGTTTCTTTGGGCGCATGGTTGGAAACCCATCCAAATCACCCGCGCAGAATAAACATAGAGTTTGTTGAGACAATTTCCCAGAATGAAGTCAAGGTCTCAGTCTGGGAAAGAGGCTGTGGAATGACTCAGGCATGCGGGACCGGGGCTACGGCGGTATTTGCGGCAGGGATCCGAAACGGAAAGTTAAAAAACCCTGTTGTAGTACATATGCCTGGGGGTGAGCTTTCTATAAGCCTCCAAGTTTTGTTGACAGGCTCTTATTGCCCATTTCTGTTGTTAAAAAGAGCCGCTTAAAGAATCAGGTGAACTCCCTAAAGTAGTGTTAGTTAAGTTCTCATTTCCATTTCTAATGTTAAGAGGGGTTTCATGCGGCGAAAAAACTGGAATTGGAATATTGGGCCGAATTTGACCGTCCTTCCCCAAAATTCTAATTCCAGGCGAATATAAAACTTCGCTGGATGAAGCGGTTTGCAGGGAAATCACGCCCCTTTCAAGCTCCACCCGAACGGAATCTAAGCCCGCAATAACGACAAATTTGGTGCCATGGGCGGTAACAGTTCCCAAAATAGTCGAGACGACAAAAGGTTTTTTAATCGCCTTTAGATCGCAAACCAGCTTACCGGAAAGTAGCTTGACCCCGGATGCGGTCATTTGAAATTTGGCCAAATCAGTAAGTTCTAATCTGTTTTCCGCGGTAAAAGTAACCAATAAAGTTCCCCCCGTTGGGACACGATAAATGCTTTCCGGAACTAAATTCCCCGTCTTTTCCAAACGGCCCAAATTCACATCTTCACTAAACAAAGCGGCTTCAGGAGGGCCTGAAAAATTGTACGAATACCTGAACGTCTCGTCGGTCGCCTCGTTCGTTGGGGCAATGGGAGCATTCGGTCGGTCCTTCAATAGGCTGGTTAACAGCAAGATAAGGAAAATGCTGACCACCCCTATTCCCACCGCCAAAGTGCGTTGTAATCGAACGATTTCGGAA
>JACPTH010000430.1 GCA_016192885.1 bacterium
GGATGATTAGCCTTTACAATGCAGATTTCAAAATTTTTAATGCGTTTGCCCTGACTAAGCCGGAAGAGCCTTATCATTATCTTCGTCTCTAAATGTTTCTTGGCTCGGGGTTGTAGGCCTGCGATGAAGTTTTTGTACTTTCATGGACTCTTGAAGAGCTATTTGCTGATCTACAAAGGTTTTATCCACTCTTAACGCGCTCAATTTAGTTTCCCTTAAAGAAAACATTACTTCCCTCAATACTCGCTCAAACACGTCCCTCAAACCCCTTGCACCGACTTTCCTTTGTACGGCAATGTCAACCATTCTTTCAATTCCATCTTCGGTAAACAACACTTCGCACCCGTCCATCGAGAACAATTTGGAATATTGCTTAATAAGAGAATTCTTGGGTTCGGAAAGAATGCGAACAAAATCGCTTCTATCTAAACCGTCGAGAGCGACTTTAATAGGCAATCTACCGATGAATTCCGGAATAAAGCCAAATCTGATAAGGTCTTCGGTTTCGACTTGATGAAACATTCGATGGTCCACAAGGTCTTTTGGTTGGGGGTCGGCGTTAAAACCCATCCCTATATCTTTTCTAATACGCTTTTCAATAATACTTTCTAAGCCGACAAATGACCCGCCGCAGATGAATAAAATGTGTTTGGTGTCAATTTTTGCCACCTGTTGAGACATGGGATTTTTTCTACCGGCCGTAAGCGGAACATTTGCCACGGTTCCCTCAATGAGCTTTAAAAAGGCCTGCTGAACTCCCTCGCCGGATACATCCCGGGAAATCGATTTGTTTTCGGCCGTTTTAGCTTTTTTATCAATTTCATCTAAGTAAACGATACCCCGCTGCGCTTCCTCAACGACGTAATTTGCGTCAATGAGCAAAGAAAGAAGGACATTTTCGACGTCATCGCCGACGTATCCCGCTTCGGTATAACTTGTACAATCCCCGATCGCGAAGGGGACCTCCAAAATTTTCGAAAGAGTTCGCGCAATTAGAGTTTTTCCGCTACCGGTCGGACCAAGCAAAAGAATGTTTGATTTCTCAAATTCAACGTCCGTCGAATCAATCAAGGACAAAATTTTGTAATGATTGTAAACCGCAAGAGAAACAACTTTTTTTGCCCTTTCCTGCCCAATTACGTATTCGGAAAGGGCATCAAAAATTTTCATCGGGGTAAACTTCTTAATAATTGAGGCGAGATTAATTTTCTTTTTATTAGCTCCGGTTTGAAGGGGGTCTCCATCGCTTGCGGCCTTCCTGCGAAAAATATCTCCCGCGGTATCAACACAGGTTTTACACAACAAAACTCCAACCTGGTTTTGGACAAAATCCCCCCCGCGCTGCAAATCTTTGTCGCAAAAAAGACACCTGCTCATAGATATTGTTCCTTTTCCCAAAAACCCTTTGAGCCTTAGTTCAAAAATTGGCCAGGTTTTCCTAGCCAATTTTCGAAAAACGTTTGCTCATTCCCCTTAGAGGGGGTAACCCGTCTCTTCAATGAAACGAGTTTTTTAATTCGTAATTGTTTAATTTCCGTGAACTTTCCTGAAAAGCTTCATTTCTCGCAAATCATCTGAA
>JACPTH010000431.1 GCA_016192885.1 bacterium
GCTTGAAGTATGTTATAGATTTTCAAGGGAAGGCGCTCATCCGGATTAAAAGCCACTCCAAGCCCGGCCATAACCAGAAGAAGCGGTTGGGATTCAACGCTTATGAACTCAAGATAAGCGGTTTCAGCCTCGGAAAAAGGTATTAGAAGAAGCTCCCGAAGGGCTTTTTGTCTCACAAGCGGATCGAAGCTTTGGAGCAGGGAACGGAGGAACAACATTGCGTCCCGTGGATCAACGGTTCTCAATCGACGAACGGCATGAATCTGCTTTCGGATATCGTTGGATTCAAGAAAGGCTCCGACGTGGTGCTTAAATAGCTCCAGGTTTTGGGCGTGAAGCAAGTCCAACGCTGCATTTCCGACTTCAGCTTGAGCGAAGGCAATAAAAGCGATTCCGAAATTGGCGTCCGCCGGTTCGCCAAATCTTGCAAGAAGATGGAGGCCTGCTTCGATAACTTCCGGTGATGGTTCCGATGTTAGCTGGTTTCTCCAAAGGTCTATGAGCTCTTTCGGGGGGGCCTTTCTGATCGATTTCAGTAAAAGTTGTCGGGTAATCGAATCGGCTCCTTCAATTAGCGCCTTGAAAGCTTCGGGAGTAAATTGGAAATTCCTTGAGAGCATTCCGACTTTTTCGCGCGATTTCTCGATTTGAATTATTCTGGAAGCCGCATCTCTAACGACACTTGAAGGATCGTTCGAAACCGACTCATATAGAACCCGCGCTACCCCGGAAGAAAGCGGGCCAACGGAGAGCTCTTCGAGAGCCGTAAGTTTATTAATTTCATCGGATTGGTTAAGGATGTAAAGGGTCCATTCGTCCATGTCCAATTTCCGGGGAACGTTTGGAGGCTCGACATTTTTGGGGGAACTCTCAGATTCAACTAAATTGGCGGCGGGTTGCCGTGATTTAGAAGCAATAATCTTTTGAAACGAGTAGTCATTCGTTTTTTCCGGTTTTTCATGATTAATCGAGACAGACTTGCAATGGGTTTCAACAGCGGTCTTGTCAAAACCTAATATCTGAAGGGCATTCTGTTCAACCGTTTCCCAGAGGATTTCAAAACCTTTGCGAACGGTTCCGTCAGATAAATGTGAACCGGAATAAAGTAATTTTAGCCTCTCCAAAGAAGGCATACATGCAAGCAGTTCGCCCGCGCGAACTTTCAGATCATCCACGGAATCATCGAGGAAAATTTTTGAAAGCAGCGGAAAAACTGACGAATCATCTAGAATCGGCGCCAACAAAAGCGCCTGTTTGCGATTTTCCATAATTGAAGATTCGAAGAGAGAAGAAAGTTGCCGCAATACTTTTTCTTTGTCAAGCTTCAAGGCAATTTCATAAGCAACCGTTTTTATTTCAATGTCTTGATGGGAAAGAAGCTTTGCCAGAATTGGGGCCACCGAACCTACGCTAATTCCGGCGCATGTTTTTAAGGCACTTGCGGCGATCGACGTATCGTGGTTTTCCGTAAACGGAAGGACGAAGAATATTTCACGGTCATCTCCGAAATCGCGAATGATGCGGAAAATTTCTAATAACGCCGAATGATTGCCTGAAGGCTTTCTCGGGTTTGCTGAAATAACGACTTTTCGCGAATTAATTTCAGGGTGAAAAGCTGTTGCTCCGGCGACAATGCTAAAAAATAGGCCCCCATTTTGGGGTCTTGAAGAAAATGAACCCAAGAAGTCTCTTGTACTTTCTGCGACGGCTCAACCTCTCCAAGCAAGCTTCCGATTGGACTTTTCAGGTCCGGGGATTCCTCCGCTTCAAATCTTTTCTTTAATGCTTCCCGAACCGCCGGATTGCCCGCGTAAGGAGTTAGTATTTGAATTGATTTTAGGCGTATTTCGGAATCAAGATTTTCTAGGTCTCTTAGAGCGTGCTTTACAATAACGGTTTCCCGTCGTCGCCTCAGGCGCTCTTTTAAGGTTGAAATGTAGGAATCCACCGGTTCCTTGAGAATGCCGGATTTGTTGATGCAATCAATGATTCGATTTAAGATCAATTGAAGAATGTGTTGCTTGGTTCCTCGCGTATTGAGAAAAATGTCGTAAATTTTTAGCGGCAAATCCGGATGAGGATTGAATGCGACCCCCAAGCCTGCCAGAACAAGAAGAAGAGGTCTGGATTCAGTGCCAATAAACTCAAGATAGGTTGATTCGGCTTCGGTGAATGGAACTAGAAGGAGAATTTTAAGAGCTTTTCTTCGTACCGTTGGAAGTGAACTGCGAAAAAAATGCCGAATGAAATTTAGCGCCTCAGCTTGATCGATTTGACGAAGTTTTGAAACCGCGTGAACTTGAACATCTAAATCTGAACCGGAAAGAAGCTTTGGAAGAAAAGGCTTGAAAATTTCAGGATTTTTGGCGGCCATCAAATTAATTGCGGCCTTTTTTACGCCGGGATCTTCCGCATCCAGAAAGGTTACTCCTAAGTTCGCGTCAGATGGTTGACCGAACCTCGAAAGCAGAGAAAGAACGAATTCTATAAGAAATGGCGGATTCTCGTTAAAAAGCTCATTGCGCCAGGATTCAAGAAATTCCGAGGGCGGGGCTTTCCGCACGGAGCGTAAAATCGCTTGCCTAAGCTCGGGCTCGACATCATTGATGAGGGATTTCAATCCATCCGGCGAAAACTGAAATTTCGCAGTCAGTAGAGCCGCCTTTTGATTTTCGGTTCCGGTTGCTTTTATCTTGGAGGCAAGCGCCTTGCAAACTAAAGAGGAGTCTTTGGCTGCGACGAAATCTATCAAGGTTACCAGTTCGGATGGGACAGGGCCTTCGCTTATTTCTTCAAGAGCAAGGAGCCTATTGGTTTCATCGCCTCGCTCAAGAGTAAATTTCAACCAATCAAAAAGGTCAAGGTTTTGCGGAAAAGAACCTGAACTATCGCTTTTACCTGCGGACATCAGAAAAATGCCTTGAAATAAAATTCCATCTTATCAACTTCTTTCTGGAAAAGATTGTAACATGCCGTTTTCCCTGTTTCTACGGAATTTGTACAATTCTTCGATTCATAAAAACAAACGCGCATTATTCGTATACATGGTTTTTCGTAGGGGTTTGATTCATCAACGTAGGGGCTTGATTCATCAAGCCCGTGCGTACGCGCAAACAAAATGGGATGGGTCAAAACGTTCAAGATAGGCGTTTGAGGCAAATCAGGGACATGTCATCGCCGGGTTCGGTTCCCTTCGTATAATCGTCGAAACGTGATTTCAGTTGTTCCACCGTTTCGATTGCGGAAAGGTGAGAAAGCTCTTCGAACCATTTCTTCCCCCGCTCATAATCCAACACCTCTCCCTTAATATTTGAGGCTTCAACGAAGCCGTCCGTATAGAACAGGATCGAATCTCCCGGCTCCATTTTTTTTTCCATGCTGAAATAATTTACCTTAAGGCGCATCCCTAATGGAAAAGTCTCTTGTTTCATCTCTTCGGAGATGCGCTTTTCAAAATCAAAGTAAAATGGAAAATTGTGCCCCCCGTTAGCGAATTGAATGACATGAGTTTTTACGTTTACGCAGAAGTGGAATAGCGTCATCATCTTTTTCCGTTTAATTGTACGCAGGAGGAACTTGCTAAAATTGTTAAGGTTTCCGACCAGGTTGTCGAGGTTATCTTCATGCATGGTAAAAGCGCATTTTGCCATTCCCATGATCAAGGCCGCCCCTATTCCATGCCCTGACACATCCCCAATCAAGCCGACGATTTTATCGTCGCCAACCTTGAAATAATCAAGGTAATCCCCGCCGATATCGGTCATTGCACGGCTCTTCCCGTAAATCTGGTAGGTTTCGAGACTCAGGCTTTCCGGCGGAAAAAGGCTTTCCTGAACGGTTTTGGCGACTTCGAGGTCGGATAACCCCTCAATGACTTTGTTAAAAGTTAAAGCCAATTCTCCCAATTCGTCCTTTTGGCCTGGAGGAAGCCGATGATTAAAGTCCCTTTTTCGAATCGCCTCAACGCCGACCGACAACCGCCCAATTGGAGTTAGGAACCTTTCCGAAAGAAGCACTCCGAGGAAAAGAGAAATTGCCGCGCTGATCGATGAAAAAAGCAGAAGAAGGTTTTGTAAATGTTCGATTTCAGCTTTTATTCCATCATCGCATTGTATCGCCACAAGATAGTGGCTGGAAAGTTCGCGCGGCTTTATTCCGGTTAAAAGGTAATTGCGGCCGTTCATCCGAATGCTTCCCCAAGTAACCCCCTGCCTGAGTTGGATGTTTTTGGTAAACCGCTCCAACCCTTTAATGTTAGAAAACCTTGACGGAAAATGATAGCCTCGGATCGGATTCGCAACATAGAGAATTCGGTCATTGAGATCTTTCTTTTCCCTTGGAAGAGCGTATTCAATATAAAGACGTTCAAGGTTGGCTTTTACCCAATTAATGAAAACTAGATGCGTACCCCTGCCTGAAACGTCTTTGAGAGGGAAAATGTATACCCAACTCTCATTACCGCCAAAGACGAGAGTTTGCAAAAGACCCAGCCTGTTAGTCAAAAGAGTCAATTGATCTTCCCCGCCGACAGCTTCCAGAAGGAGCCCCGTGGCGTCATAAAGGAGTTCCGGACCTTCCTCATTGTTTACCTTGCCGAGGATCTTGGTCACCAAATTCCCCATTATTTTATCGAGATTACTTTCTTCGGACTTTCCCAAGACCGCCTTTCCTTGCCCATCAAACATTCGGATATTCGCGGTCGGAACTTTTTTCCAAAGAAATTGAAACACTTTCTCGGTGCGTTTCATCTCATCAGGGGAACTATAGCGACACTTTGAAAATATACTGTTGAAGCTTGCTTCTAGTTGTCCTTGCATTTGGGGGAATTTCGCATCGAAAGATTTCAAGATCCTCTCAGATTCGTCATAAGACTCGCGAACCCTATTCTTGAAGGTTTGATTGGCGTAATCCCAACTGGCAAGGATGATCGCGACAATCGGCAAACCTCCCGCGAAACCAAAAAGAAGAACCAGGCGCAATCTTATTGGGAAAACAAATTCAAGCCCTTCAACCATTACCTTATGACTGGAAATGATTAGAAACGCAACTAGTGAAACCCCGACCAAGAGAAACGCTACCCGGTAATTCGCCGTGGAGTAGCCTTGATCGCCCAGTCTGGAAGCCCATACTACCGAATTGTTTGAGAAGGATAAAAAGGAAAAGAGTCTTATTCCCGCCGCGATATGACTTCTGTTTGAAGCCTTGTACTCTAAAATTGCCTTGCGAAGATCCGGGCTGTCGGGCAATGAATCTCTAAAATCATAAAGCCCCGTTTCAATTCCAAAGGGATTACCGGAAGCGTTGAATGCCCTGCATGAATCCCTGATTGCAAGATTATTCCAATCAGGTACTTGATCAAGATGGGCGTAGAGTCCCAAATTTTTGTTAATGAGGAAAAAGAAGTTCCGCCCTCTGTCAGTTAGAGCAACAACGGTTAAACATTGTGCTTTGGCAAGGTGGTAGGGAACCGCTTGACGACCCACGAAACTTTTTAAAACCTCCATTAATGGAACTAAATCTGATTCGAATTTTCTTCCGGCTAGGATATCCAATTGAAGCAGATACAATTTCTTAAGAACATAACCGGCGGTGTTGGGTTCGGTCAGTTCCGGAATAAGATTCCCATCGCGATCGACAACGTAAAATCGGAAAACTCCCGGAAAGCGCTGTCTAAGACTCTTGAAACCTTTCCGAAGGAGGTTTAGATAATCTTTTCCCTGGGCGGCCAGGGAAGTTGCAATTGAAGTCAGTCGGGCAAGCAGTAATTCAAGATACTCAGGAGTCTGATCTCTTGTCCGCAAACCCAATAGAACGGAATCCAGATTTTCGTAAGCTTTAGTTAAAGAGAGCTCTTCTTTTGTTGTCCAAGTTTTTCCAAGGCCGAATGCGATTAGCAGGAGGGGAAGAACAAAAAACACAAGGCAAGTGAGAAGCCATTTGAAGCGAATCTGAAATGCACCCCGGTTAGGCATGCGATATTAATTCAAAACACGGCAATTTTGGCTTTTTGTGAAAAGAAATGTAGGAAAACCGCCGGATTATCTTGACTCCGATTTGTTAAAAACCCTAAAAAGCGCATGAAAACGCAATTTCCTATGGGAAGTTTTTCGAGTTTCTTTAACACGATGAAAGTATATCATTCAAAAATTCTCAATACAAATATAAGCGGAGTTTCGCACTTTTCTGTTCTGGTTTTTCATTATAACGCTTCCCACGGAAACCGTACAAAATAGGCGAATCGAAGAAAAAATCATAAAAAAATTAAATTGACAGTTTCGCTTTCCGAACATATGATGGAAAACTATGGTTGAGCAAAAATTGGAAGTGTCCCAAAGCGGCGATGTGACGATTTATCGGCTGGGAGGGTACTTTGAGGACACCGCGGGAAAGGCCCTTAAAGAAGTATGCAAGAAAGGCCTTTCCGAAGGGAAAATCCTCTACGTTTTTGATTTTAAAGGCGTTCCGGTGGTTAACAGCCCGGGTTTGTCCGCTATATTAGATCTGGTTGTACAAGTTATTGACTACAACGACGGTAAGGTGGCGATTTCCGGGCTAAATAATCTGACAAGAAATGCTCTCCGAATGACCGGGGTTTTAGCTCTTTGCAAAGAGTTCCCCGCGGAAGCCGAGGCAATTCAGTCGATTAGCGGGTAAGCCGGCTGTCGCGAGTTTCCGAAACCTGTTTTTTCGTTTTTTTTCGATTATTCCCCGGCAATGCTCTCTTGCTTTAGAAGCCGCCCATTCGCTTTTTCCCGTTTCCTGTCGCCCCTATCCTTGTCTTTTATTTCGATTTCTGGTCGGAGGGAAGTCGAAGATTGTTTTGTTGAGAACTTCATGGCCGACACGTTATGGTATAAAATATCTAAATGGAAAAAACGCCTGAAGAAATTCTCCTAGAGGAGTTAGCTTCTCCGAAGAAGTCGGTCAAGGTCGCGGCTATTGTTAAAGCCGCAAAGCTTTCCCCCGACCCTAAAGTTTTGGCTGTACTTCAGGAATTTGCCGTTGGAAGCGATAAGGAAACCGCTCTTTTCGCGAAAAATGCGCTTTCCCGGCTCCGACCTAAACTGGAAAAAGACCAGGCTTCCTCAAACCTCGCGAGTGAAATATTCGTTGAGATGCTCCTAAAACCAAGATCTGACGATATTCTTCGGATACTAAAAAAGGTTCGAGATGACCCTTCCGAAATTTCCGAAGATCTACGCCACCCTCTTGCCGAATTCCTTTCCCATCATGGAACCGCCGAGGACGGAAATATTCTAATGCAATGGATGTCGGAATATTCCGGAAATCTTGTCGTACCTTTTATGGAAGCAATCGCATCACTTGATTTCTCGAAACTCCTGGAGATGCTCCCCGCATATCTTGCCTCGCCATATCCCTATGTGCGGGGTAAAGCCATAGGAATTCTCCACAAGATCGACCCGGAGGAAGCTTTTGCCCACCTTTCCGAACTATTGGCTTCAGATAATTCCGAAGAACGACTGACCGGTTTGCAAATAGCCTTTTTCTTTCCCTTTAAGGATGTTTGTTCTCTTGTGATTACGCTTCTTACCGAAGAGAAGGATGTTGAAATAATCCAGGCGGCCGCGGTTTTTCTGCTATCAAATCCGGATGCGGAAACCGCCTACCGCTTACTGGACATAAGGGGAAGTCTTGCGGAACCCCATGCTGGATTCATTGATCAATTCCTTTTGAAACTCTGCCAAACACTAGTCGCCGTTGGGTTACTTGAGGAAACCGGTGCTTCTCCGGAAAGCCTCATTCAAAATCTCCGACAAGAAAGGCTCGATAAATTTCTCCGTAATCTGGAAATCCAAATTTCGCTTGGAGATTCCGCAAAATTATCCAATATTGAAAGTTGGTTGGACAAAAACCGGAGTGATCTCCGCGTTGCGGCCTTCATCGAAAAACTGGCAAAAAATCCAATAACCGAAGAATTTTCAAGACGGTTGATTCCTTCATCGGCTATTGAAGCCTCTCAGGCAATTTCCCCGCAAAACATCAGTGAAGCCTCTCCGGAAGAAAAATGCGCTTTCTTGAAATCCCATCCCAATGAGATAACCTCGGAGATTTCGGCATGGATTCGCTTAGAAGCCGCTCAGGGAAACGATTTAGTACGATCAGCAGCGCTGAAAGTTATGGCATCTATTAACCCTCAGGAGGAAGACGCGACAATCGCCGAAGCCAATTTGGAACACCCGAACCCGATGGTTGCAACCCGGGCAATTTCATTGCTTCAAAAAATTAACGCCGGGAAACTTAGAGAACGTTTGCCGAACCTTTTGAAATCAAAGGATTCATTCATTTCAGCAAGGGCGGTTCAGCTTTCACTTGCCTTTTTTGAAGAGCAGGCTATCCAAACCGTTGCGGAAATGCTTGAATCCCCCCAACCCCAAGCGCGGGCGCAGGCAATTAATTCTCTAATGTTATGCCCGTTTGACAAGGTTTCGAACTTCATTTTTGAGGCAATTCCCCGCGAGAAGAATCTTGATATTGCCAAAGGCTTACTTTTTATTTTGATCAACAATCCAACTTTCGAGACCTTGGAATCACTGGATAAACTTTCTAAATCTCAGGAAAGAAGCGTAGATTTGCTGGTCGCCCAGGCGCGGTCGAATCTGTTCAAACTTTTGCTTCAGTTAGACATGATCCCTGAACAGCCTCAGCAAACCGGTACCCAACTTCCTAAAGAAGTTCAAGCTCCCTTACCAGTTTCTAAATCCGCCAAAACCCTCAAATCACCCTCGGTCGTTAATGAAGCGCGGACAACCGCTCCAATACCGACTTCGATCAAACACGAAGGGCGGCCCCCGATAACCGGAAAGGAAGCTGTCATT
>JACPTH010000432.1 GCA_016192885.1 bacterium
AGATATTTCAAACCGGGAAATTCAAATGGGTCGTCTCCGGATTTTACCAAGTCTTGCGCTTCCTTATCGTATGCTTCCGTATGTCTCATGTAGACATTGCTGACTTCGGTGGCTAGGGGGCTATCCACGAAAGTAGACATTCCCTGCAAGATCTTATTTTCAACCAGGTAATTAATTTCATAGAGAACTTCTTGAACTCGCCCGACCGCAAAACTTGGAATAATAACCTTTCCGCGTTTGGGAACGGCCTCCATCAGGATATTTTTCAAAAGATCCCGATGATCGACGGCGTAGTCATGAAGCCTGTTTCCATAGGTGGATTCTAATACCAGGACATCGGCTTTTTCAATTACGGCAGGGTCGCGAAGAATCGGAACAGGTCGATTTCCAACGTCCCCGGAAAAAACAACAACGGTTTCGGTTTCAGCGGTTCTAACCTTAACCTGCAGGGAGGCTGATCCCAGTATGTGCCCGGCTTCCAAGAGCCTGATTTTCACATAGCGATTTAACTCCAACCATTCCCCATATGGAATGGGCTTCAACAACTTTTGAGTTGCTAAAGCATCATCTTTACAGTAAAGAGGATCAATTTTCGGCCCCCCACGACGAATGTTTTTCTTGGTTCGCCAATCTGAATCATATTTTTGAATCTGGACTGAGTCTAGCAACATAAGCGGCGTAAGATCTACCGTCGCGGGAGTTCCATAAATGGGGCCGCGGTAGCCAAGTTTTACGAAGCGCGGAAGAAGGCCGGAATGGTCGATATGTGCATGGGTAAGGACAACCCAATCGATATCACAAGGGGAAAAATTCAAGGAGGAATAATTTCGTTCGTCATTTTCATGTTGTCCCTGGAACATTCCGCAATCCACCATTAATCGTCCACGACCCGTGTTTAGGACCATGCAGGAACCGGTCACTTGCCCGGCGGCGCCATAAAATTGAAGATTCATTTTCGGGTCCTTAAAATTAGGCTTTCAAAGTGCCCAGCATTTCCTGAACTTTATGGGCGGTAACCCCATCCGGATATAATTTCAAGCATTCTTCGAAAGCGGTTTTCGCCCCCTTCTTGTCGTTTAATTTTGCTAGGCAAAATCCAAGAACATAATGGGCTTCCGCAACGTTTGGAGTAGCCTTAATCGCTCTTTTTGCAAATTCCAACGCTTCTTGGTACCTGCGTTTTTCGAGAAACTCTTTGGCCTTTAATAGAGCGTTTGCTTCATCGTCTTCCATCACCAAAACAATTTGGTTTTTATTTAAGGAAAGGAAAGAGACTTCCTGAAGAAGGTTATCCTTTTGGTCGAGTAATTTTACCTCGGTTATCGGGAGAAAATCTTTTGAAACAGTGTCGGCATTTAAAATATCCGACAATCTGCTGTTTTCATACAGATGAAGATCCCCCTTTATTTTAAATTCCGGAGTAAAAATAATTACCCTGATTTTGTCTTTATGAGCCTTCATTGCTTCCTCCATATTAAATTGTTCGATTTTAGTATTCGGAATACTTCCCTTCAGCCTCGGCTAAAATTGTTCCATCGGAAAGGCGAACGCTTCCTTTCGTTAAGTGGATCCTGCGTTTGCTTTCAATAACGGTCCCAAGGATTGTTAAAGAAACCCCCAAAGGAGTAGGTTGAAGATATCTAACGCTAATTTCAGCGGTCACGACGCGCATTCCCGCGGAAATGAGACAGTGTGCCATGGCTTCGTCTACCAAGGTTGCCACCAATCCGCCGTGAAGAATTCCGGCATACCCTTGAAAACGCGGATCTCCTATCCATTCTGAAATGCAGGTATCTTTGCTATGCTTTGTGAAACTCAGTTTTAACCCGTTTGAATTTTGGGTGCCGCAAACAAAGCATTGGTGATTGTCAATGAAATCAAGGGATTGGGTATCTCGTCTCTTTAATCTCCTGTGACAGGCGTTAACCGCTACGGCAATTGCTCGTCTTTGAATTCCCGCTGCGGTTAGAACCGATAACCGTTCAAAAAGAAAAATGTTTCGTTCCAGAAGTCTAGTTTTTACGGCTGCGAAGGAAGGCACAGGAAAAGCGGGCATTATGGGATCTTGGGTTGAATCCGGCAATGACCCAAGGTCATTTAAGCCGTATGAAAAAAGCTCAGGATATCTGGAAAAAAGGTGCGTCGGGATGGAAATTGGATGCGAGGGAAACGATTCTTTCAGAGAAAAAATAAGGTTAGAGACCGCGTCAAAGTCCATGGGGGGTTGGTCATGGAATTTTGTTTCGGGCAATGGGTGAAAAGGAACAAGGCGCAAATCTTGAAGAAGCGGATCGGATGCGTATCGCTTTCCAAGATCGCGAATGAAGTCAACTCGTTGGTCGCGAGGTTCTCCAATTCCAAAAATTAAATCCATGGAATATGGTAGGCCCGCAGAAACGGAGTTCTAGATAGCAATTTTCGCATTGCCAAAAGTTCGCCTCCGAGAGTTTTCATGAGCCTTTCCGGCTCCAAAAAGGTCGGAAGAAAAAACGGGAATCCGTATCAAAGCCGCTACATGAGCTAATTTCTTTGAGGCAAAAAGATCGAGCGCCCCCACGGAAAGTACGGGAAGAAGTTCGTAAGTTAATGCCAATTTGCAGGAATGCTCTAAATAGTCTGCGAAAGAGGAAAACCCCTCCTTTTTTAAGGCGACTAGCGTTAAAGGGTATTCCTGAGGGGAGTCCCCGCAAATAAAAACCGCCTCGGTAGCTCCGCTTTTGCGAATTCTATAAAGGTTTTCGTGCAAATTCGCAACGGATAAAACATTCTCTTCTGAGGAACGAAAAGCGCAATAAGAACAGGCTTGACTGCAAACCCGAGTAAGGACAACAGATCCGCTACGAATAAAACTAATTTGCGCGCCATTTGTCATGGTGGAAAGTTTATCATAGTAAAACTTCCACGGAAAGGAATTTGTGCAGATTTAGGGCGCTTTTAGTTTCCTTCATTACAGAAGTATGAAAGTAAAAAAAAAATTTTAGAAAATGTTACTTGCTTTGAATCGTCATTTGGCGGGTTACGTTCAATTCGGGAAACAGTTGAAAACTTTTTCCGAAGGTAATATCATTTAAGACAATCTCCTGGGGTGCAAGATTTTTTTGAGTTTTGCATCAATTTAAATTTTAGGGGTTAAAGAGATGTTTTTTCGCAATCGGTTATGGTTCCTTGTATTGGTTCTTTTGTTTAGCGTTTCCCTACCTTGTTTAGCGGATGAGGGTTTCAAACCTGTCTGGAAAGTCGGGCAACATTGGACAATTAAAGCACAGTATCGCGATTTGCGGCTCGCCAAAGAGAAATGGCTCCCTCCGGTAATTTGGAGGTTCCATGTCCGGGGCGAAAAGAAAATCGCCGGTCAAGACTGTTTCGCTCTTCACATTACTCCCGCAAAAAAGAAGAACTTGGGGGTTCAGGCCATCCTTTATTTGGCCAAATCAGATCTTCATCTGGTTAAGTCAATTGAGTTGTTTCCCAGTCGCGGGAAACCTCAGATACATGCTCAACAAGCTGATCAAAGTCGAATTTCTCCGGTGCTAAGCGGAGGCTCAATGATACCTTTTGATTTACCCTTGTTTCCCCTTTCGAAGATGAAAAATAAGGAATCGAAATCCGCTGAAGTTGCCGGGGAACATGCTACAACCCTTGACGGACTGGTTTTTGTTAACCCGGTAAAACAATCTTGGACCCCGACAGAAGGAGGATTCCAAGTAATTCTTGACGATCCAAACGGAAAAGGGAAAATGGTTCAGATTTGGAAACCCGGAAAGCCTTGGGCAACCCAGACTCAAAGCCCGACCATGAAAACCAGCCTCGAAAAGTGAATTCGTAGAGAAAAAAGAAGGAAATCATAGATGAAAAAAATGCAAATTCTTTTAATAGTTTTGTTTGCTTTCTTAATAAGCTCATTTTCCGTTCCTGGAATGGCCGATCCCTTGTCGCTAACTCGCTCCGGGTCTGATAAAGCATTTATTGACCCTTCACCTTGGTCGGGTTATTGGTGGTCAAGGAAAGAGGGTAATTTGGTTCAGATAATGAAGAAGTATGATGCTTACGTTCAGAAAACCAGAAGAAAAAGTCCGGGCGCTTCGGCGTGGGAATCGAACGAGAGAAACGGCCATTACGATCCGGCTGGTCCTAATTGGGCGGGCCACTGCAATGGTTGGGCCGCAGCCGCAATTCTTGAACCGGAACCTCGCACCCCTCGCACCATTCATGAAGTTGCTTTTTCAGTTGGCGATCAAAAAGGGTTACTCAGCGAAATGTATATGAGTTGCCATGCCGAGTTCTACGGCAAGCGAAAGAACGACAGTTTTCCTCTTTCCAAAGATATCGCCCCAAATCTTTTTCATAAATTGCTAATCGAAAATATTAAACTCCGCAAGCGAGCCATGGTAGCGGATACTACCTTCAACGCTCCGGTTTGGAATTTCCCAATCTATGGCTATGAAACCGAGTGGAAAACCACCACTTTGATTCCTTTTCGTAAAACCGTTACCACCACGGTACATTTCGTTCACGACGGCGTTCCGCCTGATTTTCTTGGCACCAAACCCTTTACCAAGACCTATCATTACATTCTTTACACAAACCCGCGTGGTGAGGTAATCAGAGGCGATTGGGACGCAAAAAGCCAGTTTGATCATCCCGACTTCGTCTGGATCCCGACCGGCGCGGCGGAAACAGAATCTGGCGAGAATCCATGCCTCGACCGACAAATCATTCAGGAAATAATTAGCGGAAAACCAACCGATGGAGGCGAAGAGAACGTTACTTCTCCCGTTGAAAGCGATCTAACCGAATCCGATGAAGCGTTAAACGAAGTCGGACTTAACCCGGGAGAGCTTTTTAACTGACCTGAAAATGTATCTTCTCAATAACTCGGGGGAATTTTTGATTTTTGATTATCAAAAATTGCCCCTATTTATTGAGCTGTTACAAACTCCGCTATTCATGGGGTAAAAAAATACTCTCTCTCGGAGGTTTCCATTTGACCGTTATGGTCAGCGATTCCGATAAGCCTCTGATTTGAACTATAGAATTCAATAAATCTAACAAGTTTCTTTTCCTCTGAGTTTGCAAGTAGCGTAATGTGGGGCTCAAAATCGCCAAAAACATTTGGGCTCCCGTACATCTCAAAACTTTTTAGCTTTTGGGGGTAGTTTAAAAGCCAATCAGGGGGTTTTTGATCGATTAGGCGAAGGGGCGAAAGAAGTTCGCAAAGCGAATCGGAAAGCTTTTGGAAATACTTGTTTCTCTCAAGATTTAGAAAAAACCAATTCCCATTGGTTCGGTGGAGCCCCGTTGAGGTAATCGGAAAGGTTTTTGTTCCTGATGCTAACGTCGAGACAATCCTGAAAATCTCATCCCTTTTTCCATGAGGGTATTCCGTCATAAAAAGGGTTCCATGAATGACAAGGCCTTGTTGAGCAAAGGTCTCTAAGTCTTCTTTTTGCTTCAATTCCGTGCTTACCTTTTTCGCAAATTCTTCAATTTCAGGTGAAAAAAGAGCGTAAACATTTATTTTTTCGCGTGGCGGGATTTGGTCGGAATTTTTGGTTCCAGGGGGGGTCTGAGCGTCCGTTTCGCTGCTAAATAAAATCACCCAACAAAATGTGAAAACCAACAGATAAAACAACTTCATAAAAACCTCCAAGTCGGAAGTAATCTAAGAATTTAACGCATCAAATCTTAGCAGGTTTCCCTCTCCTTGCAAAATCAAAAACCAATGAATATACTGGGATTTTGGGGAAAAATTATCAAAGAGGTGGTTTTGATGTTTGGAATTGGCTATTTCAAAGGGGAGCCTCAAGAATTTTTGATGGTCTATAGCGGAGGGATTTTGAAAAAATCCGGAATCGGAATTACTTTTTTTTATTGGACCCTAAATACCAGTATTGTTTCGATTCCCATTGGCACGGTTGACGTTCCCTTCGCGCTTAATGAGACAACGGGGAATTTTCAATCGGTTACCATTCAAGGACAATTTACTTACCGGATAACAGACCCCAAAACCATCGCGTCTATTTTGAATTTTTCTATAGATCCATTTTCTCGTGCGTATA
>JACPTH010000433.1 GCA_016192885.1 bacterium
CAGCAATTCTCGGTGAGTTTTGAAACCTTGATCAAATGCAGATTTTCAAAGAAGAGATTTTAGATCATTTTCTTTTTCAGGGGATTAGGTTGGTAGGGCGTGACCTATGGGTGCGCCGTGTTTGTGCGGATCGCCGAGGACGTCTGCGCGACCCGGTGATCCCTACCTTTGGTAAAACTCACCGAGAGTTCCTGAAGGGATTGCGCTTTTTCTTGACACCATGGGAAATTCACGGCTATACTTCCGAGGAATTGAAATGCCATCTGAATTAGGGAGCGGACTATGACAGTAAATTTTGAGAATAGGTTGGCCTTAAACCCTGCGATTATCGTCGGTTTGGGTGGAACGGGGAAAAAGGTTTTGATGAATTTTAAAGAAACATTTATGAGCCATCCAACCATCCGAGAAATTTTTAAGCATTCAGATGACAAGAAACCTGTATTACCTGATTTCATTAACCTTTTTTGCGTTGACACGGACCTTTTCAATTCCCGCGAAGAAGAAAAGTTTTCCGGAACCAGGCTGGCGGAAGAAGAATACCACCAAATCAACATCCAAAATGCCAATCAAATCACCGGAAATCTAGATACCGAAACATACAGTTACCTGAATGAGTGGTTTCCTGTAAAGCTCAAGAATCATATCGGCCAGATTAGTCAGGGAGCTCACCAATTCCGATTCACCGGCCGGTTCGGATTGTTCGTTGATATGAACAGGATTTATCAAACCCTTAAAACAAAAATCAGCAAGATCATGGCGCGAAAAAACGTGAATCAAGACGATCTTATTGTTCCGCTAACCGACAAGCAGGGCCAAATAAAAACCCCGGAGTTTTATATAATAGGTTCCATATGCGGCGGGTCGGGTGCCGGAATGTTACTTGATATCGCCTATTTGTTAAAAATGGCTTATTACCAACTTTCCGGTGGAAGAGGAAAACCCACGATGGTCGGAATCTTAGCGAATCCTGAAGCATTCACTCAAATTGCAATCGACCCAAACATCAACCCCACCGGTAGAATTGAAGCAAACGGATACGCTTCCCTTGCCGAGATTTTTTACTACATGTACAAAGAGAAATTCCCAAAAACAAAAACCGCTAAGGACATTTTGAAACAAGATCGGCGGAATAAGTTCATGGTGAATTTTGGACCGGTCGGAAAAAGCCATGATTCGAACACTTTCGGAGCTGTTTCGGAAGAAACCGCCTTTGATCAATGCTATTTAATAGGCACGAGCAATTTAGATGATATAAACACCTATTTTAGCATCGCCGCTGAGTTTATTTTCACAAAATTGGCAACCAACCTAGGAGAAAAGCAAAATTCCATGCTTGACAATGCTTCCCAGGTTTTGGGGCAATTAAGTTCAGATCTTGAAGGAAAGCAGTTAAAATGTTTCAGTTCGATAGGGTACAAAAGCTTTTTCTATCCGGTAGATATTATCATAGACCTTTACACGTACAAACTTTCCATGGATTTAACATATTGGTTGAAGCTTTCAATTGAGAAAATTTCAATCGACCAAATGGTGAATGAATTCGTCGAATCAAACCCCAATCGGATGGATTTGACTCCCGATGGTTTGCTAATAATGGCGAAGGAAATCATTTCAAGAAAGAAATATTGGGATAACCCGCAGTACCACACCTTTCGATCCGACCCGGCCCAACAACCCGGCGAATCAGGGGTTCCATATCTTCGCAGAAAACTAGAAGAAATGGA
>JACPTH010000434.1 GCA_016192885.1 bacterium
GAATGCACGAAAATGATTTTTAGCGCCGTACATCTCTGGCCGTTGTAGGACAGCGCCCCGAGAACGCATTCCTTAACCGCCGAATCGATACATGCGTCCGAAAGTACAATAGCAGGGTTTTTCGCGCCAAGCCCTAGAACGCTCCGCAATCTGTGTGGGACGGGGTGCTGTTTTCTCAAAATATCCGCTACTTTACATGAACCGATAAACGCAAGAACGTCTATTTTTCCGGAAGTCATCAAGGGACCGATGACCGTTTGCCCATCCCCATAAATGGTATTCACTACGCCTTTGGGAAACGAATCACGGAAAGCCTCCAATAAAGGTCTATGGAGCAAAACCCCTATTTTGGGCGGTTTAAAAATCACGGTATTCCCCATGATTAAGGCGGGGATTAGCGTGGTAAAAGTTTCATTCAAGGGATAATTAAACGGGCCCATGCAAAGTACAACACCTAATGGCGCCCGCCGAATCTGACCGATGATTCCATGCTCGATAACGAATCTTGACGAAATTCGGTCTAAATCCTTTAGGGAGTGAAGCGTATCTTTTATGTAATCTACCGTTCGATCAAACTCTTTTTCCGAATCTTGGAGTGATTTACAAATTTCCCACATTAATATTTTTACGATTTCCTGACGCTTTTCTTTCATCTTTAAAATGAAAGTTTCTATATGATCGATCCTCTCCTCCACCGACATGGTTGGCCATTCGCCACGCCCATAATCATAAGCGTCTAGAGCGGCCTTCAACGCTTCAAGTGCCTCGTTCGGGGTTTGGAGCGGGTATTTTCCGACCCTCTTTTGGGAAAACCCCGTGGCGCCTTTCAACCAAATTGGCGAAAGGACATCCTGCATTGGGCCCTTCCAGTGTTTAACTTCCCCGCCGATCAAATACTCGGTCTGCTCGACCTCTTTGGCAAGGGCCAGGCCTGGGGGAACATCTTTTTCATCGGGGAACAGGGAACCCATTTCCAATTCTCTTCTCATTTCACTTCCTCCTTTGTTATTTTAATTTTTCTCAATATCCATCCCAATCGAAAGAAAAATTATATCCTCCGCAATTTTGTTTTGCAAGAACACTGAGACTCGGAAACCCGCTATTTTAACAGATGAAAAAATCAATTGCCCTGAAAAAAATTAAGCTATATAATCCACCTTGATTACTCGAAAGTTTTGGCAAACGACCCGTTTTTGATTTGGATTCAGTTCATATCACCATCAAAGTAAATCGCGTAAATTAAGCTAAACGGAAGAAACCTATGGATAGAAAAGGCGAGAATACCATCAAGAAAAGAGCCGTTGATCTTAACGAAAAAATTGAAGAAAAAGATCAAGGGAAAAAAATAGAACAGGAAAAGCCTGAGAAAGAAGAAAAGAAAGACCCTTCTTTTCCAAGCGAAGAGAATTTTTTTCAAAATGATGTTGATGCGGAAGGGAAAACCATCACCAAACTTTCCGACGGTTTTCTTAAATTCTTAGTTGGAAACACGGCCCCATATCTTGGAAGAACCTACACCCTTGGAAAGTCGACTTTTTCTATCGGGCGAGAAAAAGGGCAAAGTCTTTTCATTCACAGCAGCATGATTTCCCGCCAGCATGCCACCATTGAGAAAATAGATGATGATTATTTTTTGACCGACAACAATAGTTGCAACGGGACTTCCCTCAACGATAAAGCTCTCGAACCTGGGGTAAAATGTAAGCTTACCCATAAGGACATTTTGAAATTTGATAAGTACGAATTCATTTTTATTGACGGGGAAAACCAAACTGATTTCTGGGAATCTCTAAGACCTCTTTCGCGAGCGGGTTCTCAGATTATTTCATTTTACAGCCCGAAAGGGGGAACTGGCATCACCAGTATTTGCATGAATCTGAGCTACGACGTTGCGCTGGCAAGCAAGAAAAAGGTGGTATTAGCTGATTTAAACCTACGATTTGGCGATGTACTGTCGTTCACCGGAGTAAAGTTCGGAGGATCGATATTTGACTTAGTTGAAGACCCGACAATTGACAAAAACAATATCGACGAATCCATGTTTGATTTCGAAAACTTTAAAATCCTTTCTTGCCCCAGAAAGATAGAATGCGCGGACCTTGTAGGATGTGAACATATTCAAAAGGCGATTTTCGCGTTGCAGGGAGGTTATGATTTTTTAATGATCGATCTTAAAAACGAGATTGATGATATTACCCTTACGGTTTGGGAGGCTTCAAATGTAATTTACTTGGTTACTCTCCCGGAAATCGGTCATATTCTTGCCGTAAGAAAAGTAATAGATGTGATGAAAAAGCTTAAGTTCCCCGATTCCAAGGTCAAAGTATTGGTTAACCGGGCGGGGCGACCAAGGACACTGGATGAAGAGCAAATAAACAGATGGCTTGGAAAAGAAGTTACAATGCTCCCGGATTCACCGGACGATGCATTTTGTACGACACAAGAACAGAAACTTTATGTAAAGGAGAACTTTGAATCTCCTTTAAGCAAATCGTTGGATCATCTTGCAAAAGTAATTACCGGGAAAGAAGTTGAACATAAAGCGACGGATATTTTCGCAAAACTTCGAGCAATTATGGCTATTATCACTGGTTCAAACCGATAGTAAAGCGGGGTTTTTCCCCAACATTGAAAAATTATGTTTCCTGAGGGATTTGAATTAAACAACAATTTCAAATTGCTTGAACGTGTCCAGCGCGCTTTCTAATGGAAGGAAGAGCCCTTGCCGGAATTCGCCATGAGAACGTTGTTGCGATTTACTCGGCGGGCCAAGAGACCCAAACAAAATGTCCCTATCTTGCCATGGAATGGTTGGAAGGCAAAACTTTGTCTGCTTTCAATTTCGCGACTGAAGAGGGGAAATTAAGAATTGGCAATGTTTTCAGGCAAATCTGTAACGGACTTCATGCGTGTCACGATGTGGGAATTATCCACAGAGATTTGAAACCGGCCAACCTCTTTTTAAACGATAATTACGATCTAAAAATTTTCGACTTTGGAATTGCCAAGACTAGTTTAGAAATAACAGAATCAGGGCAATTCATAGGAACCCCCGCTTATGTTTCTCCCGAACAATGCATGGGGATAAAGGACGTAACGGAAAAATCCGATATTTATTCGATAGGAATAATCCTCTGGGAAATGTTGTTCGGAGAACCGCCCTTCAAATGCGCCGAAGGTTCTAACCAAGTTCTTTCCTTTATTTATCAGCATATTGAAGCTCCTTTACCGGAAATGGTCCTTGATAAAAAAGATCCCCTTTACTTTTATTTGAAACTCGCCCATAAGTTGTTAGAGAAAAATCCTGACGATCGTCCAGATATCAATAAGATAATCAACATCTTAAAAACCCCTGACTTTTTTAACAAAAGGTCAACCGGGATGAACAAGATCGTGGCAGAACCCGCCGCAAAACCCGAAGCTAAATCGATCGGAAGGGCGCTAATTTCCCAAACCAATAGCGAATCCCAATTCGATACAAAGGCTACCGAGACCGGAACCAAAACCAAAGAAAACGGTTTTATTGTAAGCGATTTAACATACTTATGCATCATGACCTTTACTTTTTTGTATCCGCTAAAGCTTTTTTTTACCGGAAAACTTAGTTTTTTTTCTCTTCGTTGCTTATGTTTACTAATCGGAGTTTTCTTTTGTTTGTTGATTAGGGAGGAAACTCCCAATTTCAAAAAACATCGGTCAAGAATTTTTCCAGCCTATTTCCTTTATATTTTCATTTTTTCAATAATCTTGCTCAAAATACATTTGGGGGCAACAGCACTTTTCAGCCTAATCAATCTAGTGTTTGCAATTTACGTTTTCTTTTTTATCTTGATTTGGAAATATGGAAATGTTAACGCCGCGTTTCTCAGCCTTCTTTTTTTCCTAATGGTTTGCCTTTTTGAGGAACCGATTCTTTTTTTCGGGCACCACTTGTAAACATTTATGTATTCAGAATCAAATGGTATTGCGAAAGTTCTCTAAGTAACGGCTTCGGTTAAACTGTCGCGAATATGAGCTAACCGGGTGTGGTAAATCCATGTGCGGTTTCCTATCTCGATTGTGTCCCCTTCTACAAGCGTATGGTAACGAAACCGTTCACGGGAAACGATAACAGGGGATTCATTTGGTTGGACTTCCAAAACATGGAATTCGTCCCGATCTAAAATGACAAAATGACATCCTGGAATATCCGAAACGGTCATATCGCACTGTTCATCAGAACCGACGCTAAACTCTTCCATTTCCAAAATGTACTGCGGTTTTAAAAAAGAAATGGTGGATTCTTCGATCCACGAGTCTTTTAGTAAATCCATTGAAAGACCCATACTTGTCCCAATGCATGTTCCCAAAAAAATTGAGCCAACAAAGTAAAGGCCTTTCGAGCCAAAAAACAGATCGAAACCCAACCCGGAAAGCAAAACACCAGGCGCCAACCCGACAAAGGCTTTACACCCGCTTCTCAGAGAAC
>JACPTH010000481.1 GCA_016192885.1 bacterium
AACCGAATGCCTTAGAGGGTTATGGGAACGAGGAAAAACTCCATTGTTGGTTGGCGGAACAGGTTTTTACTACGATGCTTTGATTAATGGGCTTCCAAAAGATGTTTTAGTAGATCGGGAGTTTCGCTTGAATCTAAATAAGCGTCTTGAGTCTGACGGGCTTTCCATTCTTTTTGAGGAGCTTCAAAGGCTCGATCCGGAAGGCGCGCTTCTTGTCGATAAATTTAACCCCCGAAGAATTTTGCGCGCGTTAGAAATAATTCACGCGTCCGGAAAATCGCTTGTACTAATTCGGGATAATAGATTTCCCCTTGTCGCTGATTGCCTGAATTTGTTGGTAACTCTACCGAAACCTACACTCGATGACAGAATTGAAAGCCGAATCGGCGAAATGATGAAAAATGGATTGCGCGAAGAAGTACAAGGGGTATTTTCGCGCTACGGCCAAGGAGCCCCTGCATTTAAGTCCATTGGTTACTCGGAATGGAAGAACTTTTTCAAGGGCGCACAAACCCTTGATGAAACGGTTCGCTCAATAGTCGTTCACACTCGGCAATATGCGAAACGCCAAATGACCTGGTTCCGGAAACGCCCGGGAGGGGATTTCCTTGATCTTTCCCGCCCGGGAACGACCGGTGATGTTTTTAAAAAAGTCGAAGAATTCTTGGAGAAAAAATTCTAAAAAGATTTTTTTCCCTTCTTCAAAGCTCATTTCTTATTCAGGAGCTTTTCCTTAAAATTAACTCAACAGCTTCCTGAAGATTTGATGCCGTTTGAACCCCGCCAATTGAAAAACAAATTCCCTCTCTGAGCAGAATTGGAGTAATTCCCGCCGCTATCGCCATCAAAGCATCCGATTCCTTATCGCCGATCCCATAAGATTGCTTTGGGTCGATTGAAAGATCGGAAATGGCCTGTAAGGCTAGCCCCGCAAAAGGTTTACGGCATTTACAGACTAGCTTCTTTCCAAAATCAGGATGGTGGGGGCAAACGTAAATCCGGTCAAAACTAGCTTTAAAGCGCTCCAATTCTTTCTGGAGCTTGTTGTGAACGGCGCATAAAGCCGAAGGAGGGATAATTCCGCGCGCGATTCCGGATTGGTTTGTGACCATAACCAATAAAAACCCTGCTTCCTTTAACCTTGACAAAGTTTGGGGAACTCCCGGGAAAAAATGAAAATCATCGGGGTTGCAAATATAACCAGGGTCGGAGTTAAGAGTCCCGTCGCGGTCTAAAAATACGGCTTTTCTAAGGTTCAAGTCTATTTTGGCGAAAACCATTGGGGGAATTTTTCTGTCATCCTTTGCAAAACCCAGTGCGGGCTAATTTCACTCATGCACCGACCATCCTTGCAAACTTCTTTGTGACATTCCAAACAACTCAAATTCGGGTGAAACAAAACTAGATGGTTAGGACCTCTTGGGGAAACCGCCCTTCGAGTAGTCGGCCCAAAAAGCGCGACCGTGGGAATTCCCATTGCCCATGCCAAATTCATCGGGCCGGAATCTGTGGTAAGAAAAACGTCAAGCTTCGAAATAAACGCCGCCAATTCCCGTAAAGCAAGAGGAGGATGAGTAAATGCCAGTGCCGGACTCAAAGATTCAATCAGTCGTTGGGCGGCGGGTTGTTCGCCCGGACCCCAGAAAACAATCGTTCTTTCACCGGTATTATCATGCCATAATCGAATAAAATTTTCGAAATGCTTTATTGGCCAAGCTTTAGAGGGGTAGGTAGCGTGCGGATTTACTCCAAGCAACGGTTTCCCAGTTTTCTTGCCTAGAAAAAAATCAGAAGCTTTTAACATAGCTGATTCTTCAATTTGCAACTCAGGGGATTTTACGGGCCCTTCGATCTTAAAAAATTCAAGAAATTCCCTAAATAGTTCGGGAAGATACTTGTTTGAATCAGGGGGGCGAAAAACCGTATGATAAGCATATTTGCGAACGCGATAATCAAAACCTGCTCTCCATGGAATTGCCGAAAACAAGCTGATAATAGCGGTTCGGGGATTTCCAAAAAAATCGAACAACCTGTCAAATCGCTTGGAACGAATAAACTTAATCAAACGCAAGGTTTCCAAGGTCGATGGCTTTTTTCCTACTTCAATGAGGTTAATTTTCAAGGACGACGGAACGATTTGCCCAAAGGGCTTTTGACACAAAAAGAAAAAATCTTCAGAGGGGAAATTATGCCTTAAAACTCTTAGAGCTGGAATCAAATGGATTATGTCACCCATTCCCTTGAGTCTAATTACCAGATTTCCAGGCATGTTTCGAAGAAAAATTACTTTACGATTTTATAGTAAGTAATTTCCTCTTGCGGATATTTTGATAAAATCGTCATTGGCCCTTTAAGTTCTAGGTTTGACGTTTTGCCGATTTCAAACGCTTCTATTACGGATGAGGTTGCCAAAATTTCACCTTTTTTGGAAATATTTTGAAGCAAAACTAAGTTTTCCATGCCGCTGCCAATAACTGAAAGATTTTGATCGGAACCGATGAAACCGATGTTTGATTTACATAGGTTCAAAGCGATTGTAACCCCAAAGTCAAAAAATGATTCAACCTTCCGGATGTCGGAATTCTCCTCGCATTTTAGAAAAGTTTCCGTGAAAAAAATCATTTCCCGCGAAGCGGTTAACAGTTTCGTAGCGGTTTCGTATCTACTAAATTGGTAGAACGGGGGCCCAAAAACCCCAATAAAACTGGCACCTAACATTTTGTCAAAAGCCCCTTCATGCCCGAACAACTTCAGGATTAATCCGGATTTCCAACCTTCAATGAACCTTTCGATTCGCCCGGAGGTTTTTAAAACCTGATCGCATAATTTTGAAAAACAACTAAAATCAGCGAATAAAATTCCTATTTCAGCCTCTCTAAAAGAGAGATATTTCGTAGAGTGGCCGGGAATGCCTACCATTTTTTCCGTGACCTTTTTTGAAAAAGTTCGAAGAAGAGAATTTTTTTCTCGCTTAAAATCTATCAAACGTTGTTGTAAAGCCCCGGAAAAAACTTGAATCAGCTCCCGACTGGTCATGGAGAAGCCGATCCCATCATAGGGGCGGATGACCATTTTTCCAACCGGGTTTTCGGAAACTATTCCGTCAAAAAGTATGATTTCGGTAGAACTGTCGTGAGGGAAAAACAATTCAAGATCTTTATTATCTTTTTCCAAAATTCTAGGCCCGCTTTTTAAAGCCTTTTCAAGCTCAGGGGATTGATTGTAAAGAGAATCGTACAACTTTTGGCAGTCTCGGTAAAGAAGATACTGAATGCTAGAATCCCCGCATTCACCCTCATCAATGTAAAGAAGAAGAAGATCCTGAATCGGCACAAAACCTTCAAGGGCTGCAACCGCTTTATCTACGGCGGCGGTTAGAATTTCGGTTTTTAAACATTGTTGTATTTCAAGAATGGCGAGGTGCTTTCGCCGGCTATCTTGAATTGAATAGAAGTAGTTGTCCATTTCTTCGAGGACAGCAGTCATAAGGTCAAAAACAAGTTCCTGCTTTTGATCTCTATCCTTGGAAAAGGCCATTCCAAAAGTTCCAATTATTTCCCCCGCCATGTCAATCGGGATAATATACCATTCATGAGGCGGAGAAGAAAAAAAAGTCGCCTTAGTTACGTCAATTAAATCTTGAATTTTGCCTTTTAGCATTTCTTCCGAAAGTTTGTGGGAAAAAACTGTTCGCTTTAAATCCTCATTTTGAGTCTGAACAAACATTGCCTCGGGTTTCAAATGGTCCGCAAGGCATTTGAAAATTATATCAATTGCCCCGCCCAAATCTTTATGTTCAAGCGCGCATTGTTCAAGAATTGCATCAACGTCTTCACATACCCGCATCCTTACCTCTAAAAATCGGAATTGTTCCGCGGAGGTTCCAAGTTTCTTCCAAGGCCGTATTTTCTGTCTTGAATTTTGAATCATTTAGTTATTGGTGGAGACATTGCAAGGATTAATGAGTTGCGGATTATTCGGAGGTCGCGAGAGCGACCGAGCGCGGGGATTGAGATACGCGAATTTATTTCGCGTGTCGAGAAGGGGGCGTCGTGCAACAGGCGCGTGCCCCCTTTAACTAAATGGTTTCTTGAATTTTGAATCATGTTATTGAAAAAACAAGCAAGGGCTGCTTGAAAATAGCCCTTGCTCGCTCAACTTTTTTAAGTTTAAGAGGGACCTCAAATTTTCCCCGTCAATTTTCCCATCGGTTCGCCTGTCTTGATGTTAAAGTATAGTCCAAGGCCGGTCCCGAGCATTGTTACTTGGCAGAACCCCGGAGGCGAAAATCCCCCGACCAAAAATGCAAGCTCTTTATTCTCTGCTTTTTTTCCATAAAATGACAAAAGTTTATTCACAGTATTTTTTAATGCTTTGTTGTTCATTGGAAGTTTTTCATGAGGACATCTGGGCCTTTGGCTGTCATTTCGAAGGATAAGTAACTCAACATACTCTTTTTGCCCCCCCACTCGAAATTCAACCGCTGAAGTGGCCGCTAATTCGCTTCCATTTAGTTCCGCGAGCAAGCCTTTTAATTTCTTTAGGGTAGTTTTTGTGGGAACCTCAGGGCCTGATTTAGATTGCCCGCTTCCCAATTCTTGAACCGATTCCGGAGTCTTTACTCCCCCCCCCGCGCTTTGAGATTTTTTTACATTCAATTTTACCGAAAACGTCTTGGATGGTTTCACCGTTTCCGCCCAGGGTCTATTGTAGGTGATTACCAGCCCAGTGGAACCTTCTCTTTTGGCCATGAACTGGAAAATTCTGGTTCCGCCTCCGCCGATGGGAACGGGACCTGGGCCGGTGTGGTCGGATTGATAGCTTGAGCTTAGTTCTTCCAAAATAGACGATTTAAAATTTTCTACAGACCATTTATAGCC
>JACPTH010000482.1 GCA_016192885.1 bacterium
GAACGGCTTATGAGGGAAAATCGCTTAAAATTAGTCGATGTTTTCAAACAGATGACGGACGGAAAAGTAAAAGAGTTGAACATCGTAATTAAAGCTGATGTTCAGGGTTCCGCTTTTGCTCTTAAAGATGCCCTCGAGAAGTTAAGTACCGGCGAATTAAGGGTAAACGCAATTCACGCCGGGGTCGGGGCGATAACGGAATCTGATGTAATGCTGGCCGCGGCAAGCAACGCCATTATTATCGGTTTCCATGTTCGGCCCGCTCATGGCGTTTCCGAAATATCCGCGAGGGAAAACGTTGATATCAAAGTGTTTCGAATAATTTACGACGCGATCGACGCCGTTAAACTTGCCCTAAAAGGAATGTACGAGCCTGTTTACGAAGAAGAGATTGTCGGGAAGGCGGAAGTTCGACAGGTCTTCAGGATACCCAAAGGAGGAGTTATCGCGGGTTCTTTTGTAATTGAAGGGAAAATCCAACGAGATATGCAAGCACGAATTATTCGTGAGGGCGTTGAGATTTATGAGGGGAAAGTTTCTTCCTTGAAGCGATTTAAAGACGATGTGAAAGAAGTTTCCTCGGGTTATGAGTGTGGAATAGGTATTTTTAACTATAATGATTTTCATGAAAAAGATGTTTTTGAAACATTCCGTTTAAAGGAAGTTGCCAGGGAATAATTTCTTTATAGAACCTTTTTCCAAAAGGGGTTTCTCCTAATAGGAGAAACTTCTTTCTTAAAGAAGCTTTTCATTAGCGTTTTAGTAAGGACTTTTTATGAGCATGATTGTTGCTATTGGAAGGTTTGATTTGCATTTAACCGAAGCTCAAACCTTAAAAGAAAAACGCCACATTATTAAGTGTCTCCTAGATCGTATAAAAGCCAAATTTAATGCTTCCATAGCCGAAGTGGATCATAACGATTTGTGGCAGAGAAGCCTTATCGGAGTAGCGGTTGTAGCTAACGACCGCATTCTTCTTACAAAAATCGGGCAAAGAATCGAAGAAATTCTCCAGGATCACGATCAGGTGCGCATAATGGATCTTTGTTGGGAGTACATATGAGGGGCCACAAACATGAACGCATCGAATCACGCCTTGTAAAAGAGATCTCTTATCTTATTTTACGTTCCATTAAAGACCCCAGGATTCAGGGAGTGCATGTGGTTTCCGTGAAATTAAGCCCCGATCATCACCTCGCTCGAGTTTATTATAGTACATTGAACGAATCGTCCGATGTGGCCGATGTACAGCGCGGTTTAGACTCGGCAAAAGGTTTTATGCGTTCCGAGATTCGAAAAACTCTCCCTCTAAAAGTCATCCCCGAAATAGCATTTTTCTTCGACCCTTCTATTCGGGAAGGAGACAGGATTCTTGGTATTTTGAGGGAACTAGATAAAGAAAAACAAAAACCCCCGCAACCTTAGATATATTATAAATTCATTCAATGAACGATATTTCCAAAACAGCCTCTTATCGCCTTGCGGTTTCCGATCGCGAAATCTTTTATCCTCCAATTCGAAAATTGCTTCGGGAGGCTAAAAGCGTTCTTTCAATCGCGCATCCTTTTTCCGACGGAGATGCGCTTGGCGCGCAAGTTGCCCTACATAGGTTATGTAAAGCTATGGGGAAGCGATCGGTATTCCTCAATTTTGATCCGATTCCGGAAACCATTTCCTGGTTAGGAGCCAATGAAGCCTCTTTTGAACTTTCCCGAGACGACCATTTCGATTTAGTTTTCCTTTTAGAAACAACCGATATTCAAAGGATGAAAGAACGATCTCGGTTTTTCGAGCACGGAAAAATCAGAATTCACCTTGACCACCATA
>JACPTH010000483.1 GCA_016192885.1 bacterium
TTGCCTGTGTTTCACTCAACGGAAACATCGAGTTAGACCTTTCTCGTTTCGGTTCAATTGAAGCCCTCCTAATCGCCATGAAAGGGCGAATCATCAATTCCACCCCCACAAGGCCACTTGACTTACGCGGCGGAATCATAGTCGGAGAACTACTCCCGGAAAGCTTTAGGGCGGGGGGACGCGTCGCCTACGATACCCGTTTCGACCCGTCAGGGTTCGACTACCCCAATTACTATAGGGCTTATGTTTCTGATATTCCATCGACCGTTGAGGATAATTCATGACTCAACTTGCGAATAAGTTCTCTTTTAATCAACCTGCTCCCACCGCTCAGAGGGGTTTAACCTTTGTTGAAGTTTTGATTTCGGCCCTTGTTTTCGGGATGTGCCTCGTTCCAATCTTCGATTTGATCGGAAGGGGCGCAGCCATTGCTAGAACAAGCCGCGAGGAAGTGCTTGCTTCCGCTTTTTCAGCCGAATTAATCGACCAAATTCGGGGAATTCCGTTCAATAAGGTTCCCCCCTTAAATGAGCGACCTTTGAAGAATTCTGATAATGGAGCGCTTCTCTTGGAATCGCAAATCGACACTATGTTGCTCTTGAGCCCCATGCCTAATGACTTTGAAAGAGTCATCTCGGTCGAATCAACTTCATCCAAATTGAAAAAGTTGACCGCCAAGGTTTCCTTTGGAAAATCACCCAAGCATGAGGTTACCATGATTTCACTCATGGAGTGGACGCCATGAACCGTCCGGGTATGACGCTAATAGAAGTTTCCATCATGACCCTGGTGGCTACCATTCTTTTTCACGCCGCATTGAGTCTAATGTTCCTCGCCTCGGAAAGGTTCGGGAAGCAAGAGGAGTCGATAATTTGCGCGAACAACGCGTCTAAAATCATTTCCCGCCTAAGAAGCGACTTTGACAATTGCATTGCCTCAGGTTCCAAGCAAGATATGTTCGACTTTGCCCGCTCGACCGTAAAATTTAAAGATCAGGTTCTAGAATTCAAAGTCCTTGATTCAAAAAGCTCCCACGCAATTCAATATGTTTTTGACGAAAAAAATCGCATGCTAACAAGAAACGATAAGGGAGTTTCAGTTAACTTGGGGGACCATCGAATCTCGAAGTTTTTCGTTGTTTATCAGCTTTTATGCGATGACGGGGCAATTCGCAGTTTTCCATTTGATCCGGAAATTACGTCTCCGGAACCACAGGTTTTTCCGGCTACCAAAGCAGTCCGTGGTTGGGTAAAAATTTTATTGACACTTGAGGAAAAATCGAAGGGAAAACAACCAACCATAAAACAAGACTACAACTTTAAACTTTTCCCTTATCGCCTCAATAGACAGCTTCAATCAATCTGGGCGCAATAGTTCTAAATTACTACCCTTGCTATTCCTTCAAATTCGTTTGGTAAAAGTTCTCCCAAAGATCCCGTTCTTCTCGAAGCACAAGTAAAGACAAATGTTCTTTTGCAAGTTGTGCGACAACATCGATTAAACCCGATTCGTAGTTTTGATTTTCGGCAATTTGAATCAGAAGGACCCCATTCAACCTGCTCCCGTTGGAAAGGGGATAGCCATAGAGCTTTGGACCGCCAGGTTTTTCTTGCACGATTACTTTTTTTGACGGATTTTCCTGAATTGTTTTTACAATTTTTTCCTCAAAGGGCTCTAACTTTGGGCACTGGCTTGAATCCAACCGGGCCAGGCATTCGGTTGAACCGTCATTATGAAAGCGAAGAATTAATCCGGCGGTTGATCCAAAGATTTTCCCTAAAGTACCAAGGAAATTCTGAAAAGGCTTTTCGCCGTCAATCGGGGAAAATTTAATCAGATCGACCAAGCTATCAATGCGATTTTCCAGCGATCCTATGGTTGCGGACAAAACCTGCCGCTGCGCCTTCATATCGTTTATCACTATGGAATTTTTTAAA